>JAHDCN010000490.1 GCA_020629815.1 Verrucomicrobiota bacterium | reverse complement strand
AATTGCCCATTCACGGTCTTAGTTTCCCATCCCTCCAATACTGGAAGCCATTCCGCGTCGCCCTCGACACTGGTCGCAATCTGCGAACAGGCTTCCGTCATTCCATAAGTCGGCCAGAGCGGCCAGCCAAGTTCCCTTCCCCGATAAAAAAGTTTCGGACCAATCACACCGCCGCCAAGGTAAACTCCGCGCAAGCTGGCTGGGGCTTTCACATCGTGTTCCACCAGGTCGAACAAATGGACCGGCGTCAGAGAAGTGAGAGTAGCCCCGGATTTTTCGCAGGCTTCGACAAACACCTGCCCGTCTCTCTGCCAGGAATCCCAGGCAAAAGATGCCACTTTTGATCCGGACAAAAACGCCCGAGCATAGATGCCCAGGCCGCCGACATGAAAGGTAGAAAGTCCAGCCAGCCAGGTATCGCTCTCTGAAACTGCGCAGTGGGCATTGACCATTTCCGCCGAGGCAAGCAGAGCCCGTTTTTCCAGCACAGCAAACTTGGCGTCGCCCTGAGAGCCTGATGTTGCCAGCACCACTGCCGAATCAATTTCCTGCTCCCGAACTGCATCCGCCAGACCTTCGGTGGAATATCCCCGCTTTGGATTCAATCGGATATCGATACCCGAATTTTCCCAGTATTCGGGCGATGTCAGAACAGCTTCTTCCACGGTATCTCCTCCAGCAAATCATCGAACCCTAATCCTGTTCCTTCCGGAATCTGGAGCACCGGCCCAACGGTTTCGATTCGTTCAAAAAACGGATCAGGATCGAAACAGTGATGCGTCAGCAAACCGCAGCTCAGCACTTGGGCTTCGCCAAATAATCGACGCGCCTGCGAAGCCTGCAACGCCGCCCACATCTGTCCAATCGCATGATCCATGTAGGTCGTCACCAGGTAACGGCACATAGCCTGCTGCGTGACACCGAGCGCGGGTTTCCAAACGAGAATGTCCTCCTGATGAACCCGCTTCTCGCCATCTCGATCGGCAGCCAGCGGAACTCCCAAATCACGCAATTGCTGCCAATCGGATTCACTCCAGGGGATCGGATCTTCGACAAATTCGATGGAGGATTGCCAGTCTCCCAGTGAATTCCAGAATTCGACGAACCCGCTGAAATTGATCGACTCGTTAAAGTCCAGACGAAGACGCAGCCCGGCAGCCGCAAAACGCGCGACCTGTTCGGCAATGGGTTGCAAACCTGTGCTGCATTTGAGCTTCGCCAGTTGGAAACCCTGAGCGGCAATTGCTTCCGGATCGGCATCCTCCGCATTGGTGACGGTGTAGTGACTCTCCGGAATCTCGTATTCGAAAAGAGACCGCCCCTGACGCCGCGCATTGCTGTCGATCTGAGCACAGGTGAGAGTTGCCTCGGTCAGTGGAGTGAATTCCCCCTTTTGCAAAAGCGCCAATTGTTCATCGAGAGGCAAATCCCCCAACTCCGGCCAGGGGTGCAAGCAACCAACTCCCCCATCAGGATGCCGAATCAGCGCTCCCTCATGTTCACGACGGGAGCTCTGTGCGTTCAGCCCACCGGCACTGCGCAGCGAGTATTTCCAATAATACAAAGATTCATCCATGACTGCGAATCCAGTATAGCCAAGTAGTGAGGATTGCGAATCCGATTAGCTGTAAAGCACCAACGCCTAAGAACTTATTGTAAATCGTGCCAGGTTCATTTTTGAAGACCCCCGAGATCAGGTAACTTCCCACCATCACAACGAATACCAAATGAACAAATTTATATTCGCCCGGAAATACGAGAGGAAAAAACAAGAAAGGGACAATACAAAACAAAGCAATCTCTACACGCGCAAAGGTCTTCCCAAACCGCACCGCTAATGTTCGCTTCCCTGTAGTCGAATCCTCTTCAACATCACGCAGATTATTGATCGCAATCAGCACGCAGGAATACAGGCCGGTTTGCAATCCCAGCAGCCAAACCTCGCGCCCGCTCCAGATACCCGTGTGGATAAAATGCGTGCCCAACACAGCGACAAAACCAAAGAACAAAATCACAAACAACTCGCCCAGTCCTTTGTAGGCGAGCGGCCACGGTCCGCCGGTGTAACCATAAGAAAAGAACAACGAAACCAAGCCGATTACGATAATGATCCCGCCACGTGCCTGAATCAAAGGAATCGAAAATACAGCCGCTAACGCACAAAACCCAAGCGCTCCCAGCATCACCGCCTTTCGCGATAACAAACCGGAAGCAGTCACTCGTTTCGGCCCCAGTCGGGCCTCGGTATCGGCGCCTTTCTCAGCATCAACCGCATCGTTAAACAA
>JAHDCN010000489.1 GCA_020629815.1 Verrucomicrobiota bacterium | reverse complement strand
GCAGACGCTCTTTCTGTTCTTCCTTCGACACATGCAGGAAAAACTTCACAATGGTGGTTCCTTCATCGGCGAGCATTTGCTCGAAGTTGATGATGTGATCGTAACGCTTCTGCCAACGCTCTTTTGGAAAAATATCCTTCACGCCAACAGCGATGATGTCCTCATAGTGGCTGCGATTGAAAATCGTGACCTGGCCATTACCCGGTACGTGAGGGTGCACCCGCCAAAGGTAATCGTGGGCCAGCTCTTTGGAGCTGGGGCGCTTGAACGAAGCCACCCGGGTCCCCTGCGGATCCATCTTTTCAAACACCGTCCGAATCGTGCCGTCCTTACCCCCGGTATCCATTGCCTGGAAGACGAACAGCAGGCGGTGCTTTTCCTCGGCATACAGGCAGGACTGCAATTCATCGATTTCATTGCTGAGCGTCTGGAAGTGTTTTTTTCCTTCCGACTTGGACATCGGAAACAGAGCTTCATCACGAGTCGGAACCGTGGAGAGATCAACAGTCGAGCCGGGCTGAACGCGGCAGGGGTGCGTGGCGAGATTCATGAGATGGGAAAGTAAAGGAATTTCGATAGACACAAAAGGATTTTATACTACCGTTCAAAATGACAGCTTTCGACGAGTTGGAAAAGGAAGCAATGTTGCTTCCAAAGGATCAGCGGTTAAAACTTGCGCAGGATTTGATTGCCAGTGTGGAGGAAGTAAGTGAAACGAGTCAGGAAGAAGCTTGGAATACAGAGATTGCTGATAGAATCCAAAGGTTCCACAAGGATGGGCAGTCTGTTTCAGCTGAAGAAGTTTTTGCCCGCCTGAAGGTAATCGCTCCTGGTGAATGAGTTTTCTTCTGGAATTTCTCCCGGAAGCGCTTGCAGATGCAGAATGCATAGTCGGTGACTATTGGGCAAAGGACGAAAAACTCGGAACGCGTTTTCGGCTCGTTCTGGAATCTGCGTGTGGCAAAATCGCGGAAAACCCTTTGTTGTGGCGGGAACGGAAGGAAAGATTCCGGCGAGTAAACCTTCCGGGTTTTCCCTATTATTTGGCTTTCATTCTTTCGGAGGATAAAGTCGTGATTGTTGCGGTTGCCCATGCCAAACGCCATCCAGGCTATTGGAAAGACCGTCTTTAACTTGAGAAGAGCTTGGACTTCCTAAGTCAGTTTTCGCCCTTCACACCAACATCCCCGCAATCGGATCGGCCAGTGCCTTTCCTTCTCGGGTCAGCCTAATCCGCCCATCCATTTCGCTGAGCAAACCCTGTTGGGTCAGGGAGTCAACAGGGTTAGGTCGGGGAACTAACCCTGTTGGAATGCCTTCGCGGGTGCGCAGCTGCAGGGCGATGGCTTCGGTTCGTTTGTCGGCTTCAGTGAGGGTTTCGAGTTCGCGGCGGACGTCCTGGTTGTCCTGGATTCCGCTGATGTAGTTGGCGGTATCGGGCAGGGTTTTCCAGCGCTGATTCTGGATCGTGGAAACGGCTCCGGGACCGAGGCCGAGGTAATCATTGCCACTCCAGTAGGCGCGGTTGTGATTCGATTCAAAACCGGGACGGGCGTAGTTGGAAATCTCGTAATGAGTCAGGCCGGCCTGCTCCAGAGTATCGATGGCCTGGTAAAACAGATCGGCGTCGCGGTCTTCGTTGGCGTCGAGCTCGCCTGATTCGTGACGTTGCAGAAACTCGGTGTCCTCTTCGTAGGTGAGGTTGTAGCAGGAGAGATGTTCGGGATTCAGGGCGATGGCACATTCCAGATCCGCTGCCCACATTGCGGTGGTTTGGCCGGGGATGGAAAACATCAGATCGACGCTGATGTTTTCGAAGCCGCCATTGCGTAAATCATGAAACGCATCGCGTGCTTCGTCGGGAGAGTGATCGCGGCCGAGAACAGTCAGGGTTTCCTGCTGAAAAGATTGCACGCCGAGACTGGCGCGAGTGATGCCCACTTCGGTCATGAGTTGGGCTTTGGCGGAATCGAACGTCGCGGGGTTGGCTTCGATGGTCCACTCGATCAGATTGTCGCTCGGAAAAATTTCGACCAGGCCTCGACAGAGTTTTTCAATCAGCTTCCGACTGAGCAAGCTGGGGGTGCCACCGCCGAAGTAGATGGTTTGCAGATCGTAGTCGGCCAGGTCGGCGCGCATTCCCGCTTCGGACAAAAGCGCATCAACGAAGACTTCATTCGCCAGGCTGCCGGGCTTGTGCTTGTAGAAGGCACAATACGGGCAGATGTGATGGCAGAACGGAATGTGGACGTAGAGATGCCGGACCATTCCCTTCCAGAATTAGATCA
>JAHDCN010000488.1 GCA_020629815.1 Verrucomicrobiota bacterium | reverse complement strand
TTTGAGCCAATCTGACTCCGCCATTCTACCACTTTCACCGGTGAAATGGTCTTATTCAATCCTACCAAAAAAAACGGCGAGTGAAACCACACGCCGTTTTTGTAGAATCTGTTCTTTGCTTGCGGACTACGCAAACAGATCGAGCACCGGCTTGCCTTTGTGAGCAACAGTAAATGGACGCTTCGAAGGCGAGAATACCACGTTATCGAGCGGCATTCCAAGAGCATGAGCAACTGTTGCGTTGAAGTCCGGAATCTTAACCGGGTTCTCCTCGACGTGCTCTCCACCATCTGAGGTTTTGCCGTAAGCGATTCCGCCCTTGATTCCACCACCGGCCAGCATCGTACTGAAGGCTTTTGGATAGTGGTCACGACCGGCATTCTGGTTGATGCGCGGCGTCCGGCCAAACTCTGTTGCCAACACAACCAGCGTCGAGTCTAAAAGCCCACGACGATCCAAATCAGAGAGAAGCGTTGCCAATGCCTGGTCCAGTATTGCAGTTTTGTCCGGCACGGAAATGAAATTGTTATTGTGAGTATCCCAACCTCCCAGGCCGACCTCTACCGCACGGACATCCTTCTCGATTAGGCGTCGCGCCAACAGGCAGCCCTGACCGAATGAGTTTTCACCATACGCGTCACGCATTTCCTGATCTTCCTCCTGCAAATTGAACACGTCCAAATCGGAACTGGTCATGATGCGCACCGCATCGTCATACATCGAAGTGTAGGCGCGAACTTTTTTCAGGTCGTAGCGTTCTTTGAATTCAGAATCCAAATCGGCTGCCAATTCCAGACGATTGCTGAACATCTCTTCAGAAACGCCTTTGGCCCGCTTGGAGTTTTTTAGTCCGGAATTGGGATCGCCAATCGCGAGAGGCTCCAGCGCACTTTCAAAAAATCCAGCCCCGCCATTGATCCGGGAAGAGCCCCCGATGTAGACACTACCCGGAAGATTCGGATTCAGGCGTCCCTGGTATTTCAGCAGCCAGGCGCCGATTCCGGGATGGCGAATCGTCGCCCGGGACTCGTAACTGGTGTGCATGAAGTAATTACCCTGAGCATGCGCGCCAGCTGTTGAGGTCATGGAGCGAACAATCGCTGCCTTGTCCATGTGGTTTGCCAACTGCGGCAGATACTCGGAAATGAATACATCGTCCGCACTGGTTTTGATCGACTTCACCGGGCCCTGATTTTCATGACCTGGCTTAGGATCGAAGGTGTCCATGTGGGTCATCCCACCAGACATGTAGAGATAAATCACGTTTTTCGCAGCACCGGTTCTGGGCGGGATTCCCAGGTTCGGCCCGAGAGCAGCGTCAGCATTGCTTTGCAAAAACGCAGGAGCAGCTCCAACACCAAGAAAGGTTTTTGCAGCATTGCTGACAAACTTGCGTCGGTCGAGAGATGAGGCACGCAGAAAAGAAGAGTTCATTTGTTCGAAGTTTTCCGGATTAAAGATAGCACTGAAGAATTATTGGACGAAGAGAAATTGGGACGTGTTCATGAGAGCCCAGAGAACGTCTTTGACGGCACCTTCCGGGTCTTTCTTGATCAGGGGCGCCAGACGCTCCTGCTCGGCTTCGGTTGCTTCGCGGGAAAGCATTGCCAGATAAATGGTATCGACCTTACGCTGAGGAGATTTTGCTTTCTCCAGCTCTTTTGCCAGGACGGCGAAGCGATTGTGGACCATTTCCGTGACTGGCCCGTTGAGAAGGGAAAGGGCCTGCGGAACGGATGCATCCTGATTGGAGTTTTCAATCAGCTCCCGATCAGACTGGCCGAATTGACGCAGGAAGTGTCCGCGACTTGCCGTCCCTAATTCGGATGCGCGAGACATCTGGGAAGCGTACCGTTTCCACAAGGAAGCTTCGGCTTTGATCTCGCCAGATTTTTTCTTCATCAATACTTTCGCTTTCTTTCGGTCCACTCCCTCAGGAATCTCCGCCTGATAGGCCTTCTTCGTATTAATTGTTGGCAGGGACGTGGAAATTTCACTGCTCCAATTTGGATCATCCATACCAAAAGAAGCGCGCATCAAATCCATATCCGCTCCTTTTTCCACTTTGGTATAAGCAAGTTCGCCTATCGCCTTGCGCCCATTGCTGCGCTCCCGCTTCAATTGATCGCTCAGCTTTTTGTAGAGAGCCAGGTCTTCCTTCTCCCGTGCGGCATAGACTTCATCGCGAAGCCGCTCCTGCTCTTTGATTGAGTCGGAATAAACTTCACCAACTTTCCTCACCATGGACACATACTCGTCCATAGGCAGGTCTTCTAAGCTGTCGTAAAT
>JAHDCN010000487.1 GCA_020629815.1 Verrucomicrobiota bacterium | reverse complement strand
TATCCTCGCCGGAACCAAGCCTTTTTACGAAATCCCGATCAAAAATATGGATGGCGATGCTGCCCGCCCGAAAGCGGATCTCGCCGTTTGCATCCACCTCGTTTGCGAGACGTTCCGGCATGTCGCTGTATTCGATCACTACTTGTTTGCCGTCCTGTTCGCAAAAGACGCCTACCTTCTCCTCCGGATAGGCTTTCGGCAGGGCCTTGCTGGAAAGTTCTGATTTGTTGAGAACGTGAAACCCTATGAACTCCGGATCGATACAGCGGACGAGGGGATTATCGACTTGAAAGTAGCTGATGATATCGACGCCGGCTTCTTCCATCCGCTTGGTGGCTCCGGAGCGAACCAGCGCGCGTAAAGAACCGCCGTGTCCATCCGGGCTAACGGCAATCTCGCCTGTTTCCGAAAGGATGATTTTGCCATCCGCATCAACCGCCGGAAGAACTCCCTGGGTGAGAAATTGCACCTGATCTTCGCCAAGGCCAAACCAGTCGCAGGATTCAAAAAACGAAACGGTAGCCTCGTGATTGATTTTCGAGGTAAGAATGAACCAGGGAATGCTGGTTTCGTAGCGTCGGGAAGCAGCGAGGATTTTTTCCGCAAAAACCTGAAAAAGGGATTTCTCCAGCACAGGGCTGACTCCAAAGGTGCCTTTCGGGCCGTCATATCCCAATCGGGTGCCCTGACCGCCGGCCACCGTAAAAGCGCAGACTCTACCTTGCCGCAGTGCTTCTTCGCCAGCTTCACGGGCAGCTTGCCAGGTCGCGGCATCACCTCCGTTTTTCACCAATGGAATAAAGGAGGCAGGTGCTAAGTCATCGGCGATGGCGTCATTTCCGGCGGCTTTGTTATGCACCAGCGTATCGACGAGGCGATTGATTTCATCGAGGTCGAACTCGCCAGCCTGAGCGGCCAGAGATTCGCGTTGTTCGGGTGACAGGTCGTTCCAGAATTGGAATACATGCTCCTGTCCCTTTTCCCGGAAAAGGTCTTGTAGTTCAGTCATGTGCGGCAGGTTGGGGGCCGCAACAGAATCAGGATTTGCCCAACTCGATCGAACGATCCCGGGCTGCTGTTACGGCTTTTTGTACAATACTCGCAAAACCGTCAGCGCGAAAGGACTCCAATGCAGCAAAAGTAGTTCCGTTGGGACTGGTTACATTTTCCCGCAGCGTGGTAGGGGATTCCCCGGTTTGCTGAACCAGCTCGGCGGCACCTGCCACGGTTTCTACCGCCAGATTGTGAGCAACTTCCGGTGAGAGTCCTAAATCTGTCGCAGATTCGACCAGAGCTTCAATCATCAGGAAAATATAAGCGGGCCCACTGCCGCTGAGGGCAGTCACGGCATCGATGTCTGTTTCGCTAACTCGACACACATAGCCCACAGAAGAAAGCATTTGCTCTGTGATCGCAGCGTCTTCCTCGGTTGCTGCAGTTCCCAACGCATAGGCAGACGCTCCGCGACCGACCAGACAGGGCGTATTGGGCATGACGCGGATAATTCGGTGCTTGCCGTCGCAGGCCTGCTCCATCGTTTCGATCAGCACACCGGCCGCCACCGAAATCAACAGCTTGTCCGCAGCATCACCGAGTTCCTGCATCATATCAGCGAATCCCTGTGGCTTTACGCAAAGCAGAATGGCGTCTGATTTGGTGATCACTTCCGCATTATCAGCAGCAACATGAGCTCCAATCGCTTCGCAAAGCCGGGTGAGAGTTGGCTCATGAGCATCATAGGCGACAACATCCGCACCTTCGCAAATTCCTGCCGCAACAATACCCTCCACCAGAGCACTGCCCATTTTCCCACATCCGATCACACCAAGTTTCATGGCGAGAGAGATACGGGAAATTCTCCAGATAGGAAAGCGGAATTGTACACGAAAAAGCCGGCCCGTTTCCGGACCGGCTTTTGAAAAGGGAATTAAACCGCAGTTTTACTTTTTCTTCTTAGCTGCCTTCTTTTTGGCCACCTTTTTCGTGGTCTTCTTCTTAGGAGCGGTCTTTTTCTTCGCCGCTTTTTTTACGGTTTTCTTTTTCGCTGCCTTTTTTGCAGTCGATTTTTTCTTAGCCGCTGCCTTTTTTTTGGGCTTGCTGGCTGCTGGACGCTCCAGCTTCATGCCATGTTCGGCTAAAGCTTGCATCCAATCGCTGGTTTCGTCTCCGGCTGTGCCATTGCGTTGGCGCTCAAGGAAGATGTAATAGGCGCGTTCTGCGACCTGAATTGCAGTTTCTTCGGTCATGGTATTGGTTGTTGGTGAGTTGGGTTGAAGTTCAGGATATCCGAAA
>JAHDCN010000486.1 GCA_020629815.1 Verrucomicrobiota bacterium | reverse complement strand
GCGGGCATGTGTTCGGTAAAAGTGTAGTATTCCCCGGTCTTCTCGGCGCGAACGGTTCGATCCACCTTGGTCACGTAAGTCGTCGGTTGGGGCTTCAAGTTTTTCTCCTCGGTGGTCGCGACTTTCCACTGCTCGACACAGGTCTGAACCTCTTCCGTAGAAGCGGATCGACCAACGGCTAACTGAAAAGCCCGGTCGATGATTTCGGCTTCGTTTCCTCCTGCTTTAATCAAGCGATGCGCAAAAGCCAGGGAGCGGTCCTGAACCTCCTCCGCATTAAGCAAAGTCAAAGCCTGTGGAGCAACCGTCGAAGTTTCGCGCAGCTCACAGGAGTTGTCCGGGCCCGGTTGGTTGAAGGTTTCCAAAAATGGATCACGCAGGCCGCGCAGCCTTTCAGTGTAGATGCTGCGTCGGTTGCGTTGCTCCGGTTTCGGGTCGGGTTCGTAAACCGAGGCGGTGCCACCCATGATCTGGCGAGGCTGAATGGCGACTTCGTAGTTGATGTCTGGCCGGGCCGGAATCCCGCCGACTTTAAAATTCATTTCGCCACTGGCGACCAGCATGGTATCGCGCAACTCCTCTGCGGTGAGCCGTCGGGGTAGAAACGAAGCATAGAGATTGAGTTTGGGATCGGCCTCGATTTGGCGATCCGGATCCGGGTGACGACTGCTTCGCTGGTAGGCGGAGGAACTGAGGATCAACTCGTTCAGTTTCTTCACTGAACCATTGTTTTCGACAAACCAGTGGGCGAGAAAATCGAGCAACTCCGGATGAGTGGGCTGTTCCCCGGTGCCACCGAAATTGTTCGGGTTACCAGCGAGGGCTTTGCCAAAATGCCAGGACCAGATCCGATTCACCATCACCCGTGCCGTGAGCGGATTCTTTTCATCGGCGATCCAGTCCGCCAGAGCCAGTCTGCGTTTGCCTTTACCTGCAGGGAATGCCTTCACCTCCATTTCACCCAGCGATTCCGCCGCGCTAAGAGCACCGGGCTTCACCTTTTCGCCGGGCGAGTAGACATCGCCTCCATTCAGAATTGCATTGGTATCGAAATACCCTTTTTGGCCCCACGGATCATCCGGCATCACCTGGCGACCTTGAACATTCTTTTTCGGGATGGTCTTGCCGGTATACACGGCATGCGCCATCGGCTTGACCTTGTCCCGCTCGATTCCGTGACGAGTGATATTTTTGCCCATCCGTGCCATTGAGGCTTCGTCGCCCGGATCGAGTCCGTTGTTGCCTTTACGCGCCCCGCCCTCAGACTCCTGCTTTTTCAATCCGGCGACCTTACTTTTGAGATCTTTCTGCTGCTTCTGAAAGTAGCCGACCTTGGCGTTGATCCATTGCGTCGCCTCTGCAAATCCTTCACGTGGTTCTGAATCCAGAAAAGCCGCATTGCGCTCGGCAAACTGCGTAGTCGAAAACACCGACATCATTCGGTAGTAGTCACGCGTCGGCACCGGATCGAATTTGTGATCGTGGCACTTGGCGCACTGCATCGCGTGAGCGAGAAAGGTCTGGCCGACCGAGTCGGTCACGTCGTCGAGCCACATCTGGCGGGTCTCCTTGAAAACTGACATGCCGGTTTGCTCCCAGGGGCCCATGCGCAGGAATCCCGTAGCGATCAAATGCTCGGGGTTCTTTGCATCGATCTCGTCACCGGCGATTTGTTCACGAACAAAATCGGCGTAGGGTTTGTCTTCGTTAAACGCGCGGACCACATAGTCGCGGTAGCGCCAGGCATTCGGGCGGGCATAGTCGTTCGCAAAACCGGCCGAGTCTGCGTAGCGCGCCACGTCCAGCCAGTGACGGGCAAACTGTTCGCCGTAGTGAGGTGACGCCATCAGCTCCTTGCCGAAAGCCACCACAGCCGCATCCGGATCTTTTTCGAAGGCCTCGACAAATGACTTAACCCTGTTAGGTCGCGGAGGTAACCCTGTTAGGTTGAAGCTCATTCGCCGTGCCAGCTCCCGGGCTTCCGCTCGCGGAGCCGGTTTCAGATTCGCTGACTCGAGCTTTTGGGAAAGAAAGAAATCGATCGGGTGTTTTCCATCCGGCACCGAAGCTACCTTCAGCGGACGGTATGACCAGAGCTTTTCTTTTTCGTAGCGCCGATTCTGCCAGTCATCCGACAACGCCTTTGAGGTCACCACTTTCTCCCCCTCGGCATATTTTTCCTGAATCACCGCCACACGATTGTCATCCGGCCAGGGCGCACCGGCATTGATCCAGTCGCGGATCCACCACTGCTGTTCCTCGGTGAGTTGATCCGCCTCCTTCGGCGGCATTTCGT
>JAHDCN010000485.1 GCA_020629815.1 Verrucomicrobiota bacterium | reverse complement strand
CGCCCCTACTGGTGGATGCCGAAATCCATCGCCACCAAGGAATACCTGCCGCGAATTCGAAGAGATTGGAGCTACCTGAAACGGAACGGCTACCAGATCGTCACCGGCACCGGCACGGTGATGAAAGTTTCGTCCCGTAATTTGGATCGAGTTGAGCGTGGGGCTTTGTTTCTTCGACAAAACTCAGGCTCAGGCAACGCACTCGGTCGGGTGAAGTTCATTTTCCCCAACGAGCACTACGTTTACATGCACGACACTCCGTCGAAAAGCTTGTTCAATCGCACCTATCGAGCTCACAGTCACGGCTGTGTGAGGCTGCAACATCCGGAAGCCATGGCCAACTGGGTACTGAAAACTGACCCGGACTGGAACAAAGACTCGGTCCACTACTCGATGTACAAAACCAGCAAGCACAACGAAGTGGAACTGAAACAGCAACCGGAAGTTTTCATCGTTTACTTCACTGCCTTTCCTCTGGTCGATAAAGACGAAGGTGTAGCCTTCTACAGCGACGTCTACAAGCGCGACAGTTCCGACCGCAGCCGATTTGCCAAGGCTGCTAAGCTGTAGCATGGTTCGAATTTTGATGACCTCTTCTGTCCGCTTCGGTCTTTCACTCCTGTTTCTTGTCACCTTTTGCTGCAGCGTAGCTACTGCTCAACTCAGTCTGTCTGACCGGGAAAAGCGAAATCTGCAGATTCTTCGTGGGGATTCCTTCGAAGAGCGGGCACATCAAGTCGTCAGTTCCATGGCTGCCATGGAACTCCCCCTGGAGCATATCAACCTGAAACACATCGGCCCCTTCGCCTTCTCGCGAATGGTTACCGATCAAGACGCGGAGCTGCCCAACCGGGCTATTTCCATCATGTTGGATGGCGCTATCGAACGCCTATCGGTGCACGGTTCTCACACCCATTTTGATGTTCATGCCGGTATGCATGGATACCTGATGAATCGCTCGAGATTCTCAGAGGAGAACATAAAGAAACTCCGGAAGTTTTTGTTTTCCCTGCGAATCAAGGAACACGGTAGAGGCACTATCAACATGGCATCGATGGTGATGAGCAGCCTGTTCCTCAGCACGGAAGAATGGCCCGACACGACGGTAGCCGAAGGATATTCCCGTGATGAAATTCAAGAGCATTGCCGCAAATGGCTTCATCATCGGCTTGACGATTTCTTTTTTCAGAACAATTGCGAAATGGATGCCTTCACCTATTTCGCCACCAACCTTCCCTGGGTGCGCATGCTGGCGGAGTTCGCCCGGGATGAGGAAATTCAGAAACGGGCCGAGGTTGTTTATCAAAAGATGTTGGCCACTACCATCTCAGCATGGAACGAAGGCTACTACATTGCCAATCCGTATCGATCCAAGGGATGGCACAACCTGCTGACCAGCCCTCATACCATGCAATCGATCACCCACATCGGTTGGTTGTTGTACGGAAATGAAGAAAACAATGAGGCAATTTTCTTTCGTGAAATAGGAGGAGCCCGCGCCAGCCTGCCGATCAATCCCTTTTGGATCAGCTATCCGGGAAATATCCGCCCGCTTGAGGAGATCTGTAAAACCGGGAAAGCGAAATCCTATCCATTCGAATACCGGAGCGTGATCGAAGGAGGCGACATCGCGTTTTACAAATACACCTATCAAAGCAAATCCTACGGCCTTGCTTCGCAAACTGAGGTCAGCAAAGACTTACCGAATGCAGCTCGTCGATACGGCTACAAAGAAATTAAACGGACCTTTTTGCAGTGGAAAGGCGACACTAAGGACTGCGTTTTCAGTGTTTGTCAGGACAACCCACAGCGCCCGACTGACGAGGAGAATCGCAACCCTTTCGGCTACGGAGAAAATCCGTATCATCGCGTCATGCAAAGCAAAGGCGCCATGATCGGTGCCTTCGATGTCCCGGAAGATTACATCAACGGCAAGCGCTACCAACTCTATGTTCCGTTTACCAAAGATGGGATTACCAAAAGAATAGAGAAGGATGGCTGGGTAATCTGCCACACCGGCAGCATGCTGTTCGCTTTCAAAACTCTGGAACCCTATATCTGGAATCAGGCCATTTTTGAGGCCGAGGGATATGACATGCTTTCCCTGAAAGATTCCAAACTGAGACGAGGTGCGTGGATTTTGCAGACTTCAGAAATTACGGACCGATACCGGGGAAAAACTATCGAAGCGGAGCTGGAGAAATTTGCAGCTGACGTCATCGGGAAAACCAAGACGCAAAAGTTGGACAAATACGATGAACGTCCGGGCCTCTCCTTCCAGGCACTCGATGGGTCGGAGCT
>JAHDCN010000484.1 GCA_020629815.1 Verrucomicrobiota bacterium | reverse complement strand
CCCAGCAGCGGTGTCGCGCCGGTCTCGTTGTCGCGATCAATTGCATGGTGGGCGCCATGCTTGAAGCCTCCACCAGCCAACAGAATCGGCAGATTGCTGTTGTTGTGGGTATTGGCATTGCCCATGCCACTGCCGTAAAGAACGGCGGAGGTGTCGAGCAAAGGGCGACCTTCAGCGTCGGTCTTTTCTTTCAACAATCGCAGGAACTGACTGAATCGGGAGACATGTTCTTTGCCGACGGCATTGAACTCGGAAATCTTGTCGGGATCGTTACCGTGATGCGACAGCCCATGATAACCAGCGCTGAGCTTCTCTCCGTCGATGGTAAAGACCTGTCCCTGTCCGGGCACCAGCAGCGAAATCACCCGGGTAGAATCGGTCTCCAGCGCGAGCGCCATCAGCTCATACATCAATCCCTCGCATTCGAGCGAAAGATCGGGCGCGACGGGATCATAATCAGGCAATTTGAAATCGACTTTCGGAGTCGGAACTTCGAGCCACTTCTGTTGCTTCTGCACCTTCTTCTCCACGTCGCGGATCGAAGTAAAATACTCATCTAACTTTTCGGCATCGCGCGCACTGACTTGTCGTTTCAGGTCGCGGGCTTCTTCAAGAACGAGGTCGAGGGCGCTCTCGTTGCTCTTGAGAAGGTATTCCATTCGCGCCTTGTCAGAATCGGAACTAAAGAGTTTTCCGTAGAGCACACTCGGGCGCCCGATCGAAGGCAGCGGTATCCCTTCTTTGGTAAAACTCATTAAACCTTCACCAGCTGAACCACAGGTCACCTGCAGCGAATCAAAGCGTGACTGCTCGCCAATTTTGGAAGCGACAAGCTGATCGAGGGAAACGCCGGGAGTCCCCTTCCCCGTTAGATAGTTTCTCCAATTCTTGTGGCCATTCGGAGCCCGGTGATCGAGTCCGGAAAAGATTGAGAAATCATCACGCAGATCCTCCAACGGAGACATGACCTTCGACATCGTGTAGTCGCGTCCACTTTGTTCCGGAAACCAGCTCGGCGTGTGAAATCCAAGATAGGTCCCAATGGTGACCAGCCGCTTCACCTGCGGAGTCGCGCCCGCAGCCGCTTGCAGAGGGCGGAACGATTCGAGCAAGGGCAAGGAAAGCGCCAGGGAAGATGAATGTAGAAACCTACGTCGATTCATGATGGAATTTAGTCCGCCAATGGCTTTCGTCCATGCCGGAAAGATGCGAGAATACGGACCCAATGACTCGACCAACCTGCCTCTGGATTCTACTTCTTTCGCTTAGCTGCATCGGACCCCTGCCTCTCCAGGCACAGCGCGAGACCGTTGAACACGAAGGCAACTATCAGAAGAACCTGACCTACACAGGGCCGATTACCGGAGACGAGATCATCTACACAGTCTATTTACCACCCGGACACGACACAGAAAAAGGGCCGTATCCTTTGATAATATTTCTCCACGGTGCGGGAGGCGGAAATTCTTCCGCCAAGGTGATGGAAAGCTATGAGGCTGCGCGAAAGGATGGACTGATCCGTGATGCGATCTTCGTCTTTCCGGAAAAATATGGCGGCACGGTTTGGAGGGACGGAGCAAAAGACAAGAGTGCCGAGACCAATGTGATCAAGGAATTGCTTCCCTATTTACAAAAACAACACGGCGCTACCAAAAGTCGCGCGCAAACAACGATCATGGGTTTCTCGATGGGCGCAGCCGGTTCGATTTTCTGGGGCGGCAAGTATCTCGATACGTTTTCTATCGCTGTTGCCCTCGATGCTGGTGGCGGGACCAGTGCCACAGACGAGACAGTCAGAAATTACGTGCCAGAGTATGCAACCCAAACCAAAGCAATTCAGGAGAAACTGAAGCTGCGCCTGGTCCAGGGCGGACTCAACACCAAGGGCTTTCGTGAGACGCTGGATGAGTTAGAAATCCCCTATGACTTCGAACAGCTTCCGCTCCAAGTCACCGACTATCCGGAAGGTTCCAGCTGCCTGAATAAAAAAGATCCGACAAAAAAGATGCTGCATAATCCGGCCTGCATGGTCGAAGGGCAGTGGGGACGGAACACCTGGAGCTTCATCGAGAAACACCTCTCGAATTGAACAAGCCAAACTCCAAAACACTGCACAATCCCGTGGTGGTAAACGAAGCCGCTTTCTCTATGCTCTTGCCATGAAATGGATCACCGGTTTCTTCGTCTTGCTACTGAGTGGATTTCTCCACGCAGCTGATAAACCCAACATCGTTCTCATTATGTGCGATGATCTCGGCTGGGGAGACGTCGGCTTCAATGGAGGGACTCACATCCGCACGCC
>JAHDCN010000483.1 GCA_020629815.1 Verrucomicrobiota bacterium | reverse complement strand
CGAAAGCGCTTCCGTGGCTGTAACGAAGAAGGCTCAACCCGGTCGAGAGGCACGCGCAAAACGGCCTCGCCTGTTTCCGGATCGGAACTCCCGGACGCCGGGGAATCCACGGAAACGGCGGAGGGAGTCTTGATCAGAGCTCCCAGACCTTTTCCCAGTCCCTTTTTTGGCGATTTCTTCGCAGCTTTTTTCGCAGCCATAGATGTGCAGATCCGGGCAGGAAAATGTATTAGTCTACGATGCGGATATTGCCACCCTGACGAGCGGCCTGCTCCATCGCAGCGTGTTGCTCATCGGTGCAAGCAGAGTCGGTCGGCGCATCAGCCTCTTCGTCGCTCTTTTCTAAAATTCCCTGATCGAGCATCCAGGATTCCACCTCGTCCCCGCTTACATCGGGAAGCATCGTGCCGTTTACGATCACACAAGGTGACAGAGGTTGGCCGCTTTTCTGCTCCATCTCCCAGCGAAAAGCCGGATTCTTGATGATATCCTTTTCTTCGTAATCGAGTTCGTATTTTCGGAAAATCGCCCGTACGCCCTCGCTCCAGCCACAATGGGTCTTGAGATATGCGGTGATTTCGATGTCTTGATTTTCTGCCATTTTCTTCGATTAGTTTGTTTCCCAACTCCTACTCCACCCGACTGGGTTTCGCAAACATCCAAGTGCGCGATTCCCTCAAAAAACGGACCTGATGAAATCCCGAAATATCCTTCCTCTAACGGCCCTGCTTACCGGCCTTCTTTCGCTGTCTTCCTGCGAAAAAGCCCAGCCGTTTTTGGACAAAATGGGCGAAGCGCTAAACCGGGAGACACCGGAAGAAAAAGCCCGCAAGAAAGTGGATATCGAAGAAAAACTGGCTGAGGCCATTCCGCCTCCTCCAGAACCGGTGAAAATGGAGCCGGTGATTAACAAGGAAGCGCGGGTCTCTGTTCTGGGATATCACGATTTCACCGAGGGCGTGTCTAAAAATGACATGATCATCAACGTCGATACCTTCAGGGAACAGATGCAGGCGATCAAAGACTCGGAGATTCCGGTGATCACTATGCAACAGTTCCTCGACTGGCGCGCTGGCAAAAAAGACATTCCACCCGAAGCGTTGATGATCACCATCGATGACGGTTGGAAGGCCACTCACAATCTGGCGATGGGAGTGATGAAAGAATATGAATTTCCCTTCACTGTGTTCCTTTATAAGAATTATGTCGGAGTCGGCGGAAAGTCGATGACCTATGAAGAGATTCGCGAGATTGCCCGTAACGGTGGCACAATCTGCAGTCACAGCGTATCGCACGGATTCATGGGTAAAAAAGGCGGTCGCTCACAAGCCAACTACGAAGAATGGCTGAAGACTGAGCTGGTCGATTCCCATGTGTTTCTCGAAGAAAATTTCGGAGATACCAAAGCGGTTGTGAAAACTTTCGCTTATCCCTACGGCAGCCTGAATGATGATGTGCTGCGTTTGACGGAAAAATATGGCTATGCAGCCGGCTTCACGGTGAACGGGGAGAAAGTAACCTGGGAAACACCGATGATGAAGCTTGGCCGCTACATCGTTCATGGCAAGAAGATCGCCAATTTTGAACCGGCTCTGAATTTCGGCACCGGACGCGTCACATCTTCCGGGCGGAAATTGATCACTGAGTCTCGTGGTGAAGATGGCGAGAAGCTCCCTCCCCTGATCACTCTGTATCCTCCGAAAGAAAGCACCATTAAATCAAGGATGCCGAAAATCGAGGCTGACTTGTCAAAGCTCGCAGGCGTTCAAGCCGACAGCATTTCCATGCGTGTTGCCGGCTTCGGTCGGGTTCCTCACATTTATGATCCTGCAACGGGAATGGTCACTTTTCAGGTTCCCCAGCGAATTCGTCTGGAAGAATGCGGCGTTCAGCTGAGCTTCCGGCACGCCGGAAACAGAAACAGTGAAACCATCGGTTGGAGCTTCAAAATCGACAAGGTCGCCGAATACTTTAATCCCGAAAATTCCGAACCCCGGAAACCGCGAGAGCTCAGCGCTGTCGAGCCCAAAGAAGAAGCGCCCGTCGCCGCAGACGACAACTGATCTCACCTTTCACTTTCCTACCCTTTACTTTCCACCGCGCACCGCGCGTCTCGAATTATGTTCAACAGCCTCTCTGACAACCTTCAGAAAACTTTCAAAACCCTGCGCGGCCATGGCAAGCTCTCGGAGAAAAACATTTCCGATGCCATGCGCGAAATTCGCCTGTCGCTGCTCGAAGCCGACGTCGAATTCTCCGTAGCCAAGCAATTCATCGCCAACGTCAAAGAAAAGGCGATGGGCGA
>JAHDCN010000482.1 GCA_020629815.1 Verrucomicrobiota bacterium | reverse complement strand
GGAGCATCGGGATTGTAACGCAGGGCGTGACCGTAAAGGACGGCACCCATTTCGGCTGAGCCAAGAGGCAGACCGAGGTGACCGGAACTGCAGGCGTGAACGGCATCGATGGCTAGACCGCGCGCTTCGTTTGCGGCCTGGGCGAGAACTTCTTTATTCAATTGGCTCATAAGTAAAATGGTTGTTTGCAACGACCAGCGCTCATTTTCGCGAAATCAGAGGCCGGTGCAAGGAGGGATTTGTTGCGGGATTGTTGAGGAAAACAGCTGCTAAGATTTTTTCACCCGACAAGAGTGACATTGTCACCCTTTGAGCAAGACCTTTCATCTCGACACTGGTAGGGAACCTGCTAGTCATTAGAGAGGATGGAACCAAAGACAACTCGATCTATTCGGCAGAAAACGATTACCGTTCTTTCGCTCGGCGTTATTGGTCTGTTTGCCAGTTCCTGTTCACAAATTGTGCCTTCGCAGTTTGATTCAGCAGAGTCAGAGTTCGGCAGTGCCATCGGGAAGGAATGGGAGCAAAAAGGCACGCTCGGAAAAATTGAAGCAACAAAAGGGTCGCTGATACAACCGAAGCCCCTGGCTCAGCACCGCCCGACATATCTGGTTCTGCAATTTGATGGGGGCGGAATGATGGGCACGGTTCCTTCCCAACTTCTGGCAAAATTGGAAGATGCTGTTTTGAGTCGAAACGACGTCGGTCAGTCTCGTCTGCGCGACCGGGTTTCGTTTTGCTCCGGAACCAGCACTGGCGCTATCATAGCCGGATGCATTGCAGCCGGCGTACCTGCCACGGAAATTGCAGGCTTCTATCAGGACGAGGGCTACGAACTGTTTCGCAAAAAAGGCAAACTGCCGCTGCGTCCGATTCTCCAATTTCAATACAACCGGGAGCTGTTTCAACAGGCGCTTCTCGATTCGATTCAAAGGGCAGGCGCAGAGTCACCTCTCGTGCGCTTAGGAGAACTTCCGGCAAAGCCATCGCTGGTTCTGGCAGCCTACGATCTTGTCGGTAAGAAAACGGTGTTTCTGCAAAATCGCGACGAAGACAACTCTCCAGTGAACACGGAGGAGATTCAGCTACTGGACGCGATTAGTGCCTCTGCATTTTCCGCTGCCGTCTATTTTGGCAAGCTTCCTGCCCCGGAGGTGCAAACCCGACATCTACTTTCAGATGGGACAACCTACGCTGTGCAGGGCGCAATTTTCGCGGACGGCGGACAGGGCACGCAAAACAGCACAATGGCTCTGGCCGGTTCCCGCTCCATGAATCTGTGTATGAAACACCCGGAGGCCCAGGTGGTATTGATCTCTTTTGGCTGTGGAAACAACTATGACGAAAGGTCCTTTGCCGAGGTGGAGAAATACCGCGACTTCCAGCAAATTACTGACTTCGTATTCCGAAATCAGGCGCGCAGCGAAGCGGCATTGCTCCAATGGAAGGCCACCCTGCGGATGGAAAAAATGGTGAAGAACTTAAAGGTCTTTCGATTTGATTGGCACTACGATCCCTCTGTTGATCCAGCCAGTGCATTTTCCGCCACCCCGGAAGCAATGGAATACCTGAACAACAAAGCTCAGGAGATCTCGGAAAGATCCGACTTCCAGCAACTGCTGCAAGACCTGAGAAACCCGGCTGTTAGAATTCAACAGGCCCCCTAGCGAGATTCCGGCGGTCCGATAATCTCAAATTTGTCGGACTTTTTCCAAAAAACCGGCATGACACAGCGAAATTTCGCGTCATGGTAGCGCCGTTATGGCTGAAAACACCAATGCCTCCGAAGATCGCGTGCTCCGTATCGGATTGCCCAAAGGCTCTCTTTCGGCACCGACACTCGATTTGTTTGAAAAAGCCGGATTCAATATTCACGGCGCATCACGTTCCTATCGTCCCTCTATTGACGACCCGGAGATCGAGATTCGCCTGATTCGTGCTCAGGAAATCGGACGCTATGTTGACCATGGTTTTCTTGATTGCGGCATCACCGGAAAAGACTGGATCGCAGAAAACGGAGCGGATGTTCATGTCGTTTGTGATTTAAAATACAGTCGCGCTACCGCCAACGCCGCTCGTTGGGTACTCGTTGTTCCCAATGATTCCCCAATCCAGTCAGTAAAAGATTTGGAAGGAAAACGGATTGCTGCCGAAGCCCTTGGTATTGTGGAGAAATATCTGAAAGAACACGGCGTAACCGCAGAGGTGGAATTCAGCTGGGGTGCCACGGAAGTGAAAGTCCCCGAGCTGGTCGATGCGATTGTCGATATTACCGAAACCGGCTCTTCGCTGCGCGCCAACAATCT
>JAHDCN010000481.1 GCA_020629815.1 Verrucomicrobiota bacterium | reverse complement strand
TTTCTCAGCAGCAGGACTTTGTTGGTCGGCCCGAAATCGGAAACCATCCGCTCGCAGACATCGCTTTGGTCGGTCGTGGCATGTTCATAACCATGATAGGAAATCGGACCGAGATCCATCGAGTAGGTTGATAAGCCTCGAATCAGTCCGCGCGATAAGCTGGCCACGGCAACCACCTCCGGAATATGGATGTGCATCACCCATTTATCCGCCCGCTCGGAGGTGTGAATCGCCGAATGAATTTTGAAGCCAGCGGGATTGATTCCGAAATCGGTCGTCCCTCCATCAAGAATCTCACCGTCGGCATTGACCTTCACCAACGAGCTGGCATCAATTTCTTCCCAAAGCAGCCCAAAGGGATTGATCAAAAATTCGTTGTCGCCCGGAGCTTTGACTGTGATGTGCGTGTGAATGAGATGCGTCCAGCCCAGCTGCGCAAACACTTGGTAGGCCGCCGCCAACTCAACACGCAGTTCCCATTCTTCCGTGCTGACTCGATCTTTTATTTCACTCATTTCCCTACACCTCCTTTTGCTCAATCAGCTGACTGCGCGTCCAGTTGCCGGGGCCGGACTCGCCTTCGTAGGCGATGAAGTCGTCAGCTTTGGCGGGTAGCACAAAGATCAGGGCGATAGAGAAAAGAGTGAGAGCTGCTTTCATGAGTCTTGCACGGTCAGTTCAGCACGATTGGAATCGGAAATCGATGAAAATTCCTGATTCTGCATTCCGTGAATTCGTATCCAAACAAACCTTTGCTTTGCTGTTTCATTCCAGCACGCTCTCCTTGTATGAGTCGAGTCCTTCTATCTTGTTGCGTGCTGATTTCCGGATTGTTCGTGAATCCAACGGCTTCCGCTGAGGAGAAAAAAGTCTTCAAGGCCGGAGCCGCCGTTGTCGATATTTCGCCGGATGTTTTTCCGTTTCAACTTCGCTCGGGGCCGTCCCAATACATTCACGATCCGATTTCGGTTCGCGCTCTTGCGTTTGAAAACGGAGCCGATCAGCGTTGTTTGATCGCGGTGATTGATGCAATCGGGATCGGGCGGGAAATGGCGGATGAGGCGAAGCTGGCAGTCGCGGAGAAGACCGGCTGGGATCCGGAGTCGATCATGATTGCCGCGACTCATGCCCATACGACTCCGAAAGGTGGTGACACCTCTCCGGGCCGGATCGCCTACGAAAAGAAACGCAGAGCGGGTCTCGCCGAAGTCCTGCTCAAATCGATAGACGCACTACAGCCGGCGCGGGTGGGTTTTGCCTCTGATGAAGAAGCGTCGGAGGTGCGCAACCGTCGGAATTTCTATGAAGAGGGAACCTCTTCGACCCGGAACCCCTTTGGCGGTTACGATAAGGTAAGGATGAATGGCGGCACCAAAGGGATCATCAAGCCTGCCGGTCCGATCGATCCGGAAGTTTGTGTCATCAATGTTCAGACCGAGCGGGGAAAACCTCTGGGTTTGCTGGCGAACTACACACTCCACTATGTGGGGGGAATCCCTTCGGTCACCGAGGAAGATGGGCGAGTCCGCGGAATGGCGTCAGCTGACTACTTCGGCGAGTTTGCCCGGGTGATGCCGTATCGGTTGGGTAGTCGCCCTCCCGAGGGATTTGTGGCGATGATGTCGAATGGCGCGAGTGGCGATATTAACAACATTCCTTTCGGAATCGAACGGGCTCCCCGTGCACCATTCGAGCAATGCCGGATAGTGGCAAACAAAGCGGCGGATGCCTCGTGGCGGGCGATTCGGAAGATTGAGACTTACGATTCTGCGCCCATCATTGCAACACGTCAGCGGGAAGTTACGCTCACCTACCGGATGCCGACCAAGGCAGAAGTGGAGAACGCTTTGCGCTTGCTCGATCTAACCAAAGAAGAGCGAGAAGAGATTCACAAAAAGACGACTAACTATGCCAACCAAACGATTCGATTCGCTGAACCCGACAGTCCGCGAACAGAGGAAGTGATCATTCAGGCTTTTCGAATTGGCGATCAGGCGATTGTCTCGCTGCCGTTTGAGGTGCTGGTGGAAATTGGTTTGGAGATCAAAGAAAAGAGTCCGGCGCCGCGCACCTTTATGATTGAGTTGGCCAACGGCAGTTACGGTTATCTTCCGCCACCCAACCAGGTGGAGCTGGGCGGCTACGAGACCTGGATCGGAACGTGCCGGTTTGAGAAAGATTCCTCTGAGTTGTTGGTGAAAGAACTGCTCGAGATGCTTGGTGAACTTTGGCAGTAGCCGGTAATTCGCTGCCGTTATTGCCCGTTCAATTCCTGCGCGAAAAAGGCAGCCGCGACTTCCACCATCTCATCAAA
>JAHDCN010000480.1 GCA_020629815.1 Verrucomicrobiota bacterium | reverse complement strand
AGGATTCGCCCTTTGTCGCCGAGTTCGGATTCGATTTCCTTCATCAGTGCGTCGACCGAAGCAACCTCCTCAAGCGGCGGCTTGCTCGAGACTTTGACGTTCCTTTGGGTTTGCGGATAGCGGATGAAAATTTTACGCAGTTCGCTCAATGCCTCACCCTTTTGACGCATCAGTCGAAGCAACCGAACGGCGGAAACGATGCCGTCGCCGGTGGTGTTGTAGTCGCGGAAAATGAAGTGCCCGCTTTGCTCGCCGCCGAGGTTGTAGTCGTGCTCCTTCATCACTTCCATCACGTAGCGATCACCAACCCCGGCCCGGGCGACTTTCCCTCCCGCATTGCCAACGGTTTCGTCGAGGCCAAGATTACTCATTATGGTTGCGACCAGCGTATTGCCCCTCAAGGTGCCTTCTTCCAGCATGGAAACGGCAGTCATGGCCATGAGTTCATCACCGTCGAGACAAGAGCCGGTTTCGTCGCACAGGAGGACGCGGTCAGCATCGCCGTCATGGGAAACTCCTACATCAGCGCCCGATTCTTTTACCAGCTGCTCGATGATTTCTTTGTGAGTGCACCCGCAATCGGTATTGATATTGATCCCGCTGGGGCGGTTGTGGAAAACCGAAACCTGAGCCCCCAGTGCGCGAAGCACCGCTTCACTGCTTTGCGAGCTCGCGCCATTCGCACAATCCAGAGCAATGTGTAAACCGGAGAGCATTTGGTGATCGTGATCACCTGCCTTCTGAACCACAAATTCCACGTATCGATCGACCGCATTCTCCAGAGGGCTGGTTCTCCCAATTTCAGGATCTTCCGGTTCTGGATAGTCACCTTTGCCAAGCATTCGGTGTTCGATTTCCAGCTCAAAGTCGTCATCCAGCTTGTAGCCGTCTGGACCGAAGAATTTGATGCCATTGTCCTCGAAAGGATTGTGAGAAGCCGAAATCACAATGCCAAATGCGGCATTCAACTCTTGAGTGAGAAAGGCGACTCCCGGGGTTGGGATGACACCTGCCAGCTTCACATCGACACCTCGCGAATTCAGACCGGCGGCAATCGCATTTTCCAGCATGTCACCCGACTGACGAGTGTCTTTGCCGATCACGACCACGGGCCATTCGCGTTCGTCTGCGCTTCTGCGGGCAAGAAAGGCATCGGCTGCCGCCTGCCCGAGTTTTACGATCAGGTCCGGGGTAAGCGGATACACTCCGGCTTTCGCCCGGATGCCATCTGTGCCGAATAGTTCCCGTTGGGAATTGCTGCTACTCATGAAAAGTGGTCAATTACTCCCGGGGACCGGTGGACCCAGTGGACCGATATCGATAGCGGGACTTGTTTCAACCGGCTTCGCGGTGCCGGGAATAGGAAATCTCTTTTGGTTTTGCTGCTGCAGGTAGGAATTAATCAAATACCAGACAGCGGTTGCGACAAACAAGGACGCCAATTTGGCTCGCCAGTTTACGGTAAAGAAATCGCGAATCATTCTTCGTCCTCCTCGTTTGTTTCATCGCCTTCCTCGTCATCATCCGACGGTCGGGAAAACAACAGTTCGTTCAGGCGGGTTCGCATTTCGGTATCGTCCAGGCCTCGCTCCAATTTGCCTTCCATCGCGATAGAAATGGTCCCGGTTTCCTCGGAAACCACTAGAGCGATGGCGTCGGATTCCTCGGTGATTCCCATAGAAGCGCGGTGACGCAAACCAATGCTTCGATCAGAAAGTTCACGTTGATTCAATGGAAATACGCAGCCAGCTCCCGAGATTCTTTCGTCACTCATACGGACGATCAGACCACCGTCGTGCAAATGAGTGCCATCGTAGAAAATCGTGTAGACCAACTCTGGCGTGAGTAAGCAATCCATCTCCACTCCGGTTTCCAAATACTGTTTCAGCTCATCACTGCGCTGAATGGCGATCAGAGCCCCGACGCGCTGGCGTGACAGAGTTTGAACGATATCGATCAACTGATCCGAGAAACGTTTCCGGGTTGTTTCGTTAAATCGCGAAAAGAACCGGTGGCTGCCCAGTTCGGCAAGTGCCCTTCGAAGCTCAGGTTGGAAAATGATGACGAGAGCGACTGCAAGAAAGACCGAAATATAGCGCAATAACCAGCCGATCACCGTCAGCTCCAACCAATCGGAGATCAGCGTCATGCCGATATAGATGCCGACCAGCGCAGTAAAAATCCGAGCTCCGCGAGTAGCCTTAAAGTATCGGTAGGTATGATAGACGATCACCCACAAGATCACCACCTCAATGGCATGCCGCCAGTGTTCGGAGAGGAATTGACCAATGGATTGCATCTACGTTCGCGAGGAGAGC
>JAHDCN010000043.1:2715-14731 GCA_020629815.1 Verrucomicrobiota bacterium | reverse complement strand
CAAAGCCTGTTTCACATCCGCGATCAAATCGTCCACGGTTTCAATTCCAACAGAAAAGCGCACCATCGAATCGGTGATGCCGACCGCTTCGCGGGTTTCTTTTGGCACACTGGCATGAGTCATCGAGGCGGGATGGCAACACAGCGATTCGATCCCACCCAGGCTTTCTGCTTTGGGGAAATACTGCAGGTTCTCGACCAACTGCATCGTTGATTCCAAATCGCGACCAAAGTCCACGGTGACGATTCCGGATCCGCCCGACATCTGCTTCTTCGCAATCTCATACTGCGGATGCGACGGCAAAAACGGATAGCGCACCCACTTGGCATCGGTGTCGTTTTCCAAAAACTCCGCAAACCGAAGAGCATTCGCACAGTGACGCTCCATCCGGATCGCCTCCGTTTTGGCACCGCGCAGCGACAGCCAGCAGTCCATCGGCGAAGGCTGCAAACCGAGAGCTTTCTGCGCGAAGATCATTTTCTCCTGCCACTCTTCGGAATTGGTGCACACCGAACCCACCAGCGCATCGGAGTGGCCGTTGGTGTATTTGGTCAGGGAAATCAGCGACAGGTCGGCGCCCAGCTCGAGCGGGCGTTGCAGGAAGCTGCTGGCGAAAGTGTTATCGACAATGAGCGTGCTGTTCGCCGCGTGAGTCGCATCAGCGACAGCAGCAATATCGATGATCTTCAGATTCGGATTGGTCGGCGATTCGATCCAAACCAGCGCCGGATCATGATCGGCAATCTTTTCCAACGAGGCTGAATCGGTGAAATCGAGATAACGAATCTCTACACCGAACTTGGCGAACACCTGCGCAAACAGGCGAAACGTGCAGCCATAGATATTTTCCTCTGCCACCACTACATCGCCCAAAGACAGAGTCGAGACGACAGCGGTGATCGCCGAAACCCCACTGCCAAAGCAGGTGGCAAATTGCGCCGACTCCAGGCTGGCGACGGTCTGATCGAGCAGGCGGAAATTGGGATTACCCGAGCGGGTGTAGTCGAAACCATTCGGGTTGCCGTATTCAAAAGTCGAAGTCAACCACACCGGAGGCGTCACCGTCCCGGTATCGGAAACGAAATCCCGCCCCGAGTGAATCGCCCGTGTTTCAAAGCCTTCGTCGCTGTTTTCCTTTGCCATCTTTCCAGACCCAACAGGGTATGGTCGCTGACCTAACAGGGTATGGTCGGTGAGTCAACCCTGTTGGGTGTCAGCAGAATGCGGCTATTCGGCAGGCTCGGCTCCCGGTGGCGGGTTGGCCAGTTCTTCGTCGCCGGTCACGGGTTCGGCAATTATCTGAGGCGGCGAGTCGGCTTCCGTTTTTTTCTCTCCTTCCGCGACTTTGTCGAGGCCTTCTTCCAGCGCAGCTACGTTCTCAACAATCGCTTTGGGCTTCCGATCGGGGAACAGCGATGGTTGAACGGTTTCCTCGTCGGCGAAGAGATCAATCGGCGGCAACATAGGCAGCCCTTCCGGAACTCCTCCGGGCCACAGTTCAGGCCGAAGTGGGCCCAGGTTTTGAATGACGAAATCTTTGACCTCGGCCACTTTCGACAGCGCTGCCCGGCGTGCTGCCAGCTCGGCATCGGAAATGTGAGGAAATGGATACTCCGACTCGGGAATATGATAGATCTCGGCGTTGGTCGGCAGGAAGCTCTTGGTCAGCCCTCCCCCGCTTCCGGGCACGATGCCTTTGATAGTCTTTTCCCAAACGGTGACGGCTCCGCCTTTTCTCACTCCGGAGCGGCTCACTTTGTGCCCGTAGGCAACGAGACGACCGACCTCGGCCGGTGACAGGTTGTAGTCGAATCCCACGGGGGAGATTTGCTTGATCAAATTCACCGGAACCATTTGGGCAATCAGGCGAAAGCGAATGGTGTAAGGGCCTTCGTGAGTGAGCTGGTGCTTGGCGAGCTTGTATTGAGCTTTGCGAGAGCCGAGGGCAGGAATGGAGCGAAACTTTTTCCGTGCTGGACCAGCCCGACCGGTGTGTGCGTGAGCCAGTGTAGAGGGGCGGGTAAATGGCAGAGGGTCGAACGATATCGGCAATGGGAGAATCTGCTCGCGCTCGCCACCAACAAGGTTTTGCACAATGAATTTCGACTGCAGTGAGAACAGGTAAGGATCCGGACGCCACTCGTAGTCCTCCTTGGTTCGAGGCAAACCGGCAGGCTCTTTCCAGGATGTCATGTCGAGCCACTTGCCTTCTTTCGGTGCCTGGGCATGAACAAAGGCAGAGTGCAGATCGCGAATATCACCGTTGGGATCCCGGTCTCCGGAGCGAAGCAAAACCCGCCCGTGACAATCATACAAAGTCGCTTCGAGAAACATCACCCGCTCCGCATCAAACCCGGTCGGCACGGAATGACCGTTGGTTCCGTTGTGAACATTGACGTGAAACTCAAAGCCTTTCCGATCATTGCGGGTCACCTGAAACTCGCCCAGTTGCAAACCGCGGCGTAGAATCCGGGTCCGCTCGGCATGAGCTTTGTTGAGCAGGTTAAATTGGCGGTCGAGCAGCAGTCGCGCTCTTTCCCGACGAACCCGAGCTCCGGCTTCATCTTTGGGATCATTCCACGGGAATCCAACACCTTTCAGTCTGGCCTTTCTCGCAGAATCAGAAAGGTCTTCTTCAAATGCTTTGGTGCCCCAACCATCAACCCAATTGAAGGTAATCCAGTCGGACTTGGCATTGTAGCCGGCCTCTTTTGTCGCCTTGCGCAGCGTCGCGATTTCACGGCGGTGCTTCTCTTCATCGGTCAGCTCTTTCTTCACTTTCTGCAGGTAGTCGGACAGCGCTTTGTTCTCTTCGGTGAGCACCTTTTTGAAACGGTTGGCATAGGTGAACTCCATCGCATCCACGGAATGCGGAAACAGCCCTGGGTGCACGATGCTGTAGTCGGGCCCGATGAACATGTGGTTGGTTCGCTTCTTTGACTTGGTGGGAAGTCCTTCACCCGAATCGATCGAGGAGTTTTTCACCCGCGCCGATGGTCCCCAGGCAAAGTTGTGGTCGTGACCGTCCCCTTTGAATCGCTGTGAATCAGGCAACATGGCACCCGGTGTTTTGCCCATGTGGCAATCCTGACAGCTGGTTCCCTCTTTGGCAGCCGGAGAGTTTTTGTAGTCGGTGAAAGCAGACTCAAGACGAATCCCGGCCGGGGAGTTCACGTCGTGACACATGGCACACTGCGCCGAGCGCTCGATGGCGGGACTCTTGTGAGCTTTTTGGTGAACCAGCTTGCCGACTTCGTCCTTTTTGGTGACCAGCCCAAATTCTTCGCCTTTGATCGCAGCATCAAGCACGGCATTTCCGTTGGGACCATATACAGGGTCGCTGAGCGGACCTTTTTCGATTGGGAAACGACCGCTGATATTTCCGAAATCTTTTTCAACCCGGTGACAGACAATACAGGAAACCCCTTCGACCACTGCAGTCGGTCTCAGCAAGGTACTGCCAAACATATCGTGCTCCTGCTCCATGCCGGCAGGTGTATGACAGCGAATGCAGAAATCGCCGGTCGTTCCCGACGTCCGGTCTACCAGAAATGCATGCATCGAATTGAAAACCGGACTCATCATGGCGTAGGCATGAGGTGAAACAGACCACTCATCGTAGTGGTCCGGGTGACACTGAGCACAGCTCGCCGCAGTCGGGTAGCGGTTCTCGGCTTTCAACTTCGCCAGGAAGGATCGGTGAATATCATCTGGAGTCTCGGGCTTCTTCTTCGCAGGCTTTGCAGACGCTGATGACTTCGTAGCCTCCGTGACTGTACTTGGCGGAGGAATAGCAGGAGTAACATCCGGCTCGGGCGCTTCGCCTTCTGTTGTAGCCGGAGTTGCTTTCGGTTTCGTTTCGTGCTCCGGCTTGGTCACTTGAGGATCATCGGGCTCTACCAGAGGGGGCGCGGGTTTTTCAGTTTCTTCGACAGGGGCCACAGATTCGGGCTTCTTTTCCTCAGAAGAGATCGCCGGAGCGGGAAATGCTGTACCTGATTCTTCAGGTTTCACTTCCTGAGCAGGTGCATTCCCAGGCCCCAAAACGAGTGCACCAGCCGCCAAAAGCGCAAAAAAACCTCTTTCTCTCGAGGTTTTGGCAACTTTTGCCCTATTTTTTTCTAAAAAATATGGTAATTTTAGAAGCATCAATAAATATTACGCAAATATTAATTAAAAACACAATATTATCAAGATAAATTAATAATTCCTAGAAATATGGGACCTTTTCACCATCACTTGCATTCCATCTGCAAAGTCCCGGTTCTCCTCATTTCCCTTTCATTGCTCGCGAAACACGAAACACAAGCGCAGCGGCCGCCACAAAACCCCATTGAAAACGTGGGTGTTGAATCCTGTGGCGAATGTCATGAAGAAATGCTCGAGAGTTGGGAGCAAAGTGCTCACGCACGCTCCTACGAGACTCTTGCCAAAACCCAGGCAGCCAAAGACATCATATCCATTCTCGGTATCAGCGAGAATGACATCATGACCAAAGCCAGCTGCGTGAGATGTCACTACACTCAGGAAGCTTTTTCCGGATCACCGCAAACAACAGCGGCGGTCAGTTGTGAATCCTGCCATGGCAGTGGCGACAAATGGATTGATCATCACAATAAGAAATCCCTCTCGCGGGGAGAACGAATCGCTCGAGCTACCAACCTGGGAATGAATCATCCGGGCGATATTCATTCCACATCCAAGACCTGCTACGAGTGTCACGTGATTGATGACGAGCAGCTGGTCAATCAAGCGGGGCATCCTGCTGTGTCTCGCGGCTTCGAACTGCTTTCCTGGTATTCCGGTGAGGCGAATCACAATTTTCTGATACAGAAGGCCGGCCGTTCGACCAAAAGTCATACCAGTCAGATTCAGCCAATTCCTTCATCCAGGAAACGCATGCTCTATCTGACGGGTAAACTATTGCATCTTTCCTCGACGCTGAAGGCAATGGCCTTTGCGCAGGATGCTCCGGTCGACAGCAATGGAAACTTTATCAAGTTGAAGGACGGGCGCTATACCTTCGGAGTGCAACACACGATCGAAGTGCAGCGAATCTTGCGGTCGATGAAAGAAGTTCAGGCAAAAGTAAAAATCCCGGAGTATGACCGCGCCATCGCGATCACCAGTGCTTTGGCATTCACTACCGGGCAACAGGCGCAATTCACCAAGACAGCGGAGGAAATTGAAACGTTGACCCGGGAGTTCACGAAGAATAACACGGGCAGCAATTTTGCAGCGATCGATGCAATCGTGAACCAATTGAATCCTCGCTACTCCAGTTCCCATCCGAAGGTTGGCGTCGCATCTACTCGCTGACGTCGAAGAGAACCGTGCTACTTTGCTTCGCAGATGGCCGAAGCGAAACAGCATCACCCGGAAACAGCATTTCCCGAAACCCGGGAAATGCTGTCCCTGATGGCCGGGGAAATGGAGATCGACGAAAAAGCCCTCTCGGCTCCGATTCGCGAATGCGACCTGCAACAGTGTCGCGGCACTTGCTGTCACGACGGAGCCTACCTTTCCTCCGAGGAGGCAAATGTGATTCGCGAGCTGGCGGAAACACATCGTGAAGATTTCGCGGAGTTGGGCATTGAGTTGCCTGAACAAGCAGTGGTCTACGGAAAGTGGCGCGATGTGGCATCCGGTCCGAAAACAGCAACACGACCGGCGCCTATGCGGGAATGGGTCGATGACTACCCGCAGCATTTCCCGGAAACAAATTGTGTCTTCCTACATCCAGAGACGGCGTATTGCGGATTGCAGATGTTAGCGCAAAAACAAGGGAAGCCTAAATGGTACTACAAACCCGGAACCTGCTGGATGCATCCCCTTTCGATCGTAAAGGGCGAAGGTAACAAACCCAGGCTAACCCTCCACAGTCCGGAATCTGACCCTCAGCGCTATTCAGATTACGACGGCTTTGTTTGCCGGACCCACTGCGGTCGCCCCTGTAGCACTGGAGATGCGAAACCGGCTCGTGAAGTTCTTGCCGAGGAAATTGCGGAAATCTCTCGGGAAATCGAAGTATAAAAAAACCCTTCAACCGCAGAGCGGCTGAAGGGTTTGTAAAACGGTTTTCTTTATGCCGTTCTTACTTCGACATCGCCTTTTTAATCAGGCCGACAACGATCATTAAGATCATTCCACCAACACCGCCACCGGCGAGCTGGTTCACAATTCCGCTACCTCCGAGGAGGCCCAAATTGCCAAGAATACCACCTCCAAGGCCACCACCGAGAATCCCAACAATTGAGTTCCCCAGAGTGCCCAGGCTGAAGTTTTTCAAAAGAAGACCGCCAAGGTTGCCCCCGACGGCACCACATGCCAAACCAATCAGTGTATCTACCATTTTTCTGCTTTCTAACGTAAGGGTTGTGAACAACGTTTTGCTGCTCAGTCCTGATTATTAAGCATTTACAAGATATTCAGCGAGATAAAACGGGAGCAATTTTGTAGTGACTTATCACGCGAAGGCGTCATCACTTCTTCTCCAACTTGCCTTCAATCTCTTTCAGTTTCTTCTGCAATTCGGTCAGCTGCTTGCGCAAATCCTGCACTTCCTGACTTTGCTTTTTGCCACCGTTGATCTTGGTCAGCGCCTCTTCCGCTGCTTTAGATTCTCCGTTGTCCTCATCCGTTCCGGAGCCAACAAACCCCTGAATCAGGGGAGCGGCCTTCGGATCTTCGAGAGTGCCCAGCGCAGCGATTACCTTGGTGCGCAAGGTCGCTTTCGGTGTTTGCAAGAAGCCGGCGATGAATTCCCGGGTGCTGTCTTTCACCTCCCCTTCTTCCTCTCTGGAAAGGTAGGCCAACGAGTTTAGTGCCACTCCAAAATCCCAGGCAGAAAACTTTTGCTCCTGTTCTTCCAGATGCTTGCGGATTGCGGGAATGTAACCGGGATCACCCTGCTTTTGCATCGCCTGAATCGCACTCTCCGCGATGCGATGATTGTAGGCATCCCGATCCAGTGATGCAGTCAATGTTTCAGACACCTGCGCCACCGGATATTTGCCGAGCGCTCCGATCGCATCGGCGACAATCTCCGGATTTTTTTCTTCGCCAACGACACGCTTCATCTCGGCCATAGCATCCTCGGAAATAAACCGACCAAGGGAGGAGACTACTTCTTTGCGAACCCGTGCGTCGTCCTGCGCGGTATGCTTTTTCAAAATAGCAAAGGCATCGGGAGTATAGGTTTTCGCCAAAGCTTTTGCTGCCTCGATGCGAACTCCATAAAACGGATCAGAACTCAGTGCTGTTTCGAGGCGCTTCAAAGACTTGTCGTCCTTCTTGCCTCCCAGACTACGGATACCCAGCAAGCGACCGACCATGTCACCCTGATTCTCCAGCTGGGCTTGCAGCATGGGATCTGATGGACTGAACTTGATCGACGTAAGTAAAGTTACCTCTGGATCGATCCGCACAATTTTGGGCTTGGCAGGCAAATCAAAAGCAAAGTCCTGAGTCGCTTCCCGAACCCGTCCGACCCGATTGACAACATTTCCTTTTTCATCAATGAACCGAACCGGCAATGCGAAGTCGAACAGCAGCACCTTCTCAGAAACTTTCTGTGTTTGCTTCACTGTAAACTTTGCCTTCTTCGCCTTGTCGTCCCAGGTGTATTTCACATCCAGCTCCGGCTCGCCTCCGTGGAATACCCACTGATCGAAAAACTCATCCATCGAGCGGCCTGACTTTTCCTCCAACACCTCCATCAGATCTGCAGTCACCACACTGCGATTCCGGTTTCTCTCGGTATAGGTCTTAATACAGTCACGAAACAGCTCCGGCCCCAGCTCACTGCGCAGCATATGTAACACCCAGGACCCCTTGGGATAGGCCCGATAATCAAACTGCTCTTTTGGGTTTTGGTAACCACGCCAGACGATAGGCTTCTCGTCTTTATTCTTCAGTATACTGTCCGAGTCGCGCAGGAGACCATAGCGAAACTGATCGTTACCGAATTTCTCCAAGTCATACAAATGTGTATAGTAGGTAGCGAAGCCTTCATTCAGCCACAGCTGTGACCAATCCTTACAAGTCAGCAAATCACCAAACCACTGATGAGTGATCTCATGCGCATCGAGCCGGTGCGAGCTACGCAGGTTTTCCGATTCTTTCGAAAAGAGTGTCCGGGTTGTCAGCGTAGTGACCGAGGTATTCTCCATGCCTCCCCACATGAAATCGGAGACACAAATGTTGTAGTATTTCGCCCAGGGAAAATCGATACCAATCTCTTTCTCCATGAAGCCGAGGATGCGCTCCGTATCGCGAAAGGAATTCTCTGCCTCAGCGAAAAATGAAGGCGGTGTATAAAACGCGAGCTCAAGGTCTCCGTATTTTCCATCGAGCTTATCCATGTAGCCGGCGACCACCGAGATCAAATAGTTCACGTGTTCCTTTTTCTGATGCCAGTGCACGGTAGTGATTCCATCCTCCGTTTTCTCAGCAATCAGTTCTCCATTGGAAAGCACTGTCATGCCCTCGGGAACGTGGCAGATTACTTCGGTAGTGAATCGCTCATTCGGATAGTCGTAGCCGGGAAACCAGTGACGATGCATCTCCGGTTCACCTTGAGTCCAGAGGTGATCATCGCCCTTGGTGTAGCCCATTTTCTCGGTGCGAAAATACAACCCATGACGCGGCTGAGCGCTGTATTCGACCGCGACGGATACTTCCACTCCGGGAGCAATGGGTTTTTCAAAAACGAGATTGATCGAATTCTCATCGATACTCCAATCCCCGACTTTGCTTTGCGCACATGTCACGCTTTTTACATCGAGATCCACTGCATCGAGTGACAATGATTCCAGAGGCTTGGCGATCGGCGAGAAAGTGATCGTCGCTGTGCCACTCAGAGATTCTGCATCGAAATCGGGAGTGAAGTCGATTAACTGATGCTTCACATCGATGATTCGATCACGCGCATACTGTCGGCCGTTTCCACCCGGCAATTCCGTCTTGAGGAGATTCCACTGCGCCCGCAGAGATTCGGCATGCCCTTTGGATGCGCAATTCTCCCAGCCACACTGGTGGTATTCGTTGGCTGATGAAAAGGCCGTCGAAAGACCAGTTACCAGACAGAAAATCTTTATCTTGTTCATGGATTTAGAATAGCAGCTCGCTTTTGGATCAACTTACTCGCCTTTTTCGGAAATGATCCATAGATAGACTCACAGGCATCGAAATATTCCTGCCCAGATGACAGTCGGTTCAATACCTCTTCGATCTCTGCCCACGACTCAATCAACCAACGAGGGTTCGAAGCTAGCTTCAATTCGATAACTCCGAAAAAACAACTAGCTCCGTCGGAGTCACCTTTTGACTCTTCACTCAATAAGTAACTCGTGTAGGCGCGGATATAAAAATGAAACGGGACTTCAGGCATATAAACCAAATCTTCTTGGTAAACCAATGCACACTCCTCAAAAAGAGAAACTGCCTGCTCCAGAGTTTTACCGAAAAAGTTTTTGAAAGCACAAGCCTCGTCCAAACCTTCCCAGGCTTCCTCCCAATCCTCTCGATTAGGCACCTTCACTTCACATCTCCCCACTTACTTCTCCGGCTTCAGCTCTTTGATCGCCACGTTGCGAAACTCCACCGGATCACCGTGACCGGCGAAGCCAAAGTAGCCATCTTCGTTGGCAAGACCGGGATGTTCTTTTTTGGCCATGTAGGATTTCGGATCAACCTTGGACAAATCGGCATCAAGAATCACGAAGCCATTCAACTCTACCTTGATCGTCGATCCTTTCACAGTGACCTCCTGATAATTCCACTCTCCCACAGGACGCTGAAATCCGCGATGGGCCGCTGCCATTCCGTAGGCGCTGCCATGATACTGACGCTCGTCGAGTTTCTTGTATTTCTCGGCCGTGTCGTCGAGCACTTGCAATTCACACATACCTACATAGGCCGTATCGCCTTTTCCGGGATAGCGAATCGCCAGACCGTTGTTTCCTCCCGGGGGAACTTTGAACTCAAGACGCGCTACGAAGTCCTTGTACTTCTTGTTAAAATAAAGTGTTCCTCCTTTTTTCGGTTTGCAGCGGATCGCACCATTAACGACTTCGTAATTTTCCGTCGCCCCGGCCCAGCCCGTCAGGTCCGCTCCGTTGAACGCCTGAGTAAATCCATCATCCGCGCCGCGAAGGTAACCGGTTGCATACGCAGGGCTCAGCTCCTTGACCTTGATGTTTCTCCAGCGAATCTCAGCGCCGTGAGTTTGCAAATGAATCGGACCGGTTTTCGGAATCGGTTTCTTGCGATCCCAGAAATTTTCCCAGATCGCACCATCGACAACGAGCTTGTTGTTCAACCACACCCAGGTGCGGCTGCCAACCATCCGTACGCGAAACGCATTCCACTCACCGAAATCTTTGTCAGCCAGGACTAGAGGATCCTTTCCGGGAGCACCTTTAGAATTATTCCACAAACCGCCGGAACCTTTGTCGGCACCGTGTTTCCATTTTCCACCTTCTTTGGTGTAATCCCAAATCTGGATCTGCGGTGTGCCACGCATGTAAATACCGCTGTCGCCTTTCGCCACGGTTTTGTATTCCACCCAAAACTCCACGTCGCCGTAGTCTTTCTCTGTGGTCGCGTAGGGACCTTTGCCGTCGTTGACCATCTCGCCGTTTTCAACAGTCCAGTGCTGAATAAATTCTTCCGCCTGTTTCTTCAGCGATGCGTCCTTGTCCTTCGCCTTTACCGTGGTATGCGGATTGTTGGCATTCCAGCCTTTGTAATCTTTGCCGTTAAACAATGTAACCGGTTCATCGGCAACCAGCAGTGATCCCGTTAGCGAGATAAAGGAAATAGCAGAAAATAATTTCATCATGAGAGGTGAGGGAGTTTCCACAATGCAGGAGCAGGAAGCAAGGACAGATTGTGGCGGAAAATATGGGAACAACAAATTCCTTCATGCTCTTCGAGTCCTTCATGGTAGGTTCTGTTCGTGACCGAAAATTCCAAATATTTCGACTACAACGCGACGACTCCCTTGTCCCCTGCGGCGAAGGAAGAGTGGCTGCGGGTAGCAAACGAGCACTGGCACAATCCCTCCAGTCTGTATCGGGAAGCAGGAGCCGCCCGCCTGCTTCTGGAAGACCTGAGGGAAAACCTCGCGGACCTGCTCGGGTGTGGCGACGAACCGGAGCGCATCATTTTCACATCCGGTGCGACGGAGGCAAACAATGCAGTCATGCGCTTTCTTGCCGATAGCACCGAGGCGATTGGAATTTCCCCGGTAGAGCATCCGTCCGTTCGCGACAGCGCAAACCGGGAGTTCGGAAGTGATCGCATTACAGAGCTCCCGCTGAATGGAGACCTTTCCGCATTTTCCGGCGGCGCCGTATCCGTGATGGCAGCGAACAACGAAACAGGGATTCTGTATCCGTGGAAAGAGATCGCCGCCCAGTGCAAAGCTCGCGAACTCCCCTTCCACTGCGATGCCTCTCAGTGGATTGGCAAGCTACCCGCCGATGACATCGCTGCCCATTGCGACTTCGTTACCGGATGCGCTCACAAATTCGGCGGCCCCAAAGGAGTTGGCTTTCTCATTCTTCCCGGGGAAGAAACCGCCGAAGACTTTCTCAGTTTAGTCGGTGGTCCTCAGGAATCTGAACATCGAGCAGGCACAGAGGACCTTGCCGGCATCGCCGCAATGGTAACCGCACTGGAAGAGCGAATCGCCAATCCTGTGGAAGACTCATCAGGACGCGACGCATTTGAAGCCCAAGTCACTGAATCAGGAAACTACCAATTGATCGGCAACACTGAGACGCGCCTCTGGAACACCAGCATGTTCGTGCTCCCACACAGCAAGAACCTCAAATGGCTCACCCGCCTGAGTGCCCGGGGATTCGCCGTATCGACAGGGTCAGCCTGCAGCGCAGGCAAAAGCAACCCGTCTCACGTGATGCAAGCCATGGGTCTGAGCTTTGAGGAAATGGGCCAAGTCCTGCGTGTCAGTGGCGGCTGGGATACTACGCCAGAGGATTGGATGGCGCTT
>JAHDCN010000043.1:0-2615 GCA_020629815.1 Verrucomicrobiota bacterium | reverse complement strand
CAGGGCGAAGCAAAAAAATTCATCGAACCAGAACCCGATGCTCTCGAATACTGGCTGCATCTGCCCAAGGGATACAAAGCCGAATCCGAGAAGAAGTTTCCTCTGGTTATCTTTCTTCACGGAGCCGGAGAAAGGGGAAACAACATCGATGCAGTAGCTGTTCATGGCCCGCCGAAACTGGCTCAAGCCGGAAAGGACTTTCCCTTTATCCTTGTCTCACCACAATGCCCGCAGGATTCCTGGTGGACTGCTGAACCGGTCATGGAATTGATCGATTCTCTGGAAGAGGAATACCGCGTCGATTCCGAGCGCATCTACCTCACTGGTCTGAGCATGGGCGGCTACGGCACCTGGCACTTCGCCAGCTTGAATCCGCATCGCTTCGCCGCCATTGCTCCGATCTGTGGTGGCGGACTCCCCTATCACATGCGCAAGCTCGGCCACCTGCCTGTCTGGACCTTTCACGGAACCAAGGACGGCGTGATTCCAATCAGCGAGTCCGAGCGCCTCGTCGAGGCTCTAAAGAAACACGGCAATGACTCGGTGAAATTTACTGTGTATCCCGAGGCCGGCCACGATTCCTGGACTGAGGCCTATGCGAATGAGGAATTGTATTCCTGGCTGCTGTCTCACAAGAGACAAAAGCCGAAGCAAAAGAAGTGACACAGGCAGGAGTGCCTGTGCTACGGAATAAAGTCGCGAAGCAAAGCTGCCAATTCCGGGTGATTCAGTAGCCGATGCCCACAATCCGGAATCACTTCGTGACAAAAATCTCCGAAGACTTCTTCCATCTCCCTACCCAGCCGGGTGAATTTTTGATCCTTTGCACCCGTGACCCACAGAACCGGCGCGGTGAATTTCTGCAAACTGGACCGAAGATCCTCCTGCATTCCTAAAGACCAGTTTTCGAAAGCTGCCGCTATTTCCAGCCGACGGTTCTCGAGGGATATTTGATTGGCCGAAACTGTTTCATTTTCCAGCACCGGCTGCTCATTCCATTTTTCCAGAAACTCGCGCCACTCCATTTTGCGTGCCCGTTTTGCCCAGACTTGATCGGAACTCCTTCGGGCCAATCGATCTTCGACACAGCACAATCCCGGATGAGCGGATAGGATGACGCTTCGTGACCAGTGCTCCGGATACATCGCCATCGCATGTAACGCCAATCGCCCGCCGAGGGAGTAACCCATCAGAACAGATCCGGGATCTGTTCTCACTTTTAACTCATGCGCAAACTCGATGAAGTTGAGATGCGATTGTTGCCACAGATCGACCGCATGCAGTTTAGGCAAATCGAGCGAATCCCAATCCTTCGTCGATCCAAGGTTTCCATGAAGGGCGACGATCATATTCTCACTGTAGATTCGGATTCATCCGAATTCATGTAAACCCACCATTCGAATAAATTCGAATCTACGCATACGCCTCCCAAAAGGCCTCCGTCACTTCATTGTCCGGCATCACTTCGAGCACCAAATTCCCGTCCGGAAGTTGAGGAAAAGCCTCCCCGGCCCGCCACTCGACATGAGCCAGGTTCCACATTGCCGCCCAGTGATGAAACCGCATCTGATGATGGTTTTCCGTGACAAATTTTTGCTCTTCGCTGAGCCCCTTCATGCTCGGCAATCGGGAGAAAATTTTTCCACCTCCGTTATTGATTACGACAATACGAATGTTCTCGACCGAGTCCAACTGATCCAGTATCCAGGGAGCATTGGCGTCATACAGAGTCGTCAGGTCGCCGAAAATTCCCCACGCTTCCGGAACGTCGCTTTTTTCCGCGATCCCAAAAAAGGTCGAAAGCTCGCCGTCGATTCCGTTGGCTCCGCGATTGGCAAAACAAACTGGATGTGGGTGCGCAAAGTCAGCAGCGAGATTCCACTCGCGGATCGGCATCGAATTTCCCAGGAAGACTAAAGCCTTTTCCGAAATCTGCCGCGATATTTCCCGAATCAATGCCGGCTCGGAACCGGGAAATTCGTCAAAAGGCGGGACCATACCCTGTTGGGTCAACGACCTAACCCTGTTGGGTCCGGGACCTAACCCTGTTAGCTCACGAATTGCCTTCAGATCGGCAAAGCTCCGTTGTGTAGAAAGACCGGAAAACGGAGCATAGGTCAATGAAAACACCGGAGTCTCCCGTGTTTCCAAATCCCGCCAGAACCGGCAGCTCGGGACGCCTCCGATCCGCAGAACTTTTTCGGGTTCCTGCAATGCAATTGCCCGCTCTGATTCGATTCGAAGAGGCGCCAATTCCGGATGCTCCCGCAGACCGCTGGTGGCTTCGGCCCAAACAGGTAGTCCCAGTCTGAGCAAAAACTGCAGAACATAGTCTCGGTCTTCCTGATCCAGTTCACCGAGCAGGACTACGCCTGCTTCAAATTCTGCAACGAATCTCGCAAATTCGCTGGTGTTGCCGAAACTCGTGGAACTGCCTAGTCCACCTTTCGCCTCAACTGCATTCGGCGAGAAATCGGGCTCCGGTTCTTCCAGGCATACATTGAGATGCAACGGCCCCCGGCCTTCCCACTGATCTATCGCGGTAGCGGCATACTGGCCAAAAATTCCATCCTGCTCAATCGCCTGAGGCGCTCCACTACCACGAAATCGCTCCG
>JAHDCN010000479.1 GCA_020629815.1 Verrucomicrobiota bacterium | reverse complement strand
TCCAGTAACCGACAGGGGGCAGCGATTCGAACCACTTCGAGTTCCACCTGTCCCAACAGAATCCGGGTGCCGGGTTTGCGCGGAACGACTCCAGCATTGATCGTGATATTTCGCCGGGTGCCTTCGGGAAGAATCTCTACGCCCAGAATATCCGAAGCCTCAGCAAGTGAGTCCATCGATTGCACACTGACGTGGCGATGCCGCGTGCCGTGATACCGATCACCAATCAGCCCTTTTCCCGCTTCAGCTTCCACTGAATCCACCTCCTTCATTGGGATTCGAGATCCGGGGGCAATGTGGATGTGAGCGACCTGTGGCATAAGGGAACCCTGCCGTGATCTCGGTGAAATGGAAAGTTGAAGCTTTCTCAAACCTTGGGAAGGTCCGGACGTTTATGAGATTCTTCTCACTGGTATTTACGGTCTGCGTTCTTTTCTCTTTCGGTCCAACTCATGGCTCCGAAGACACACCCAACATCATCTACCTGATGCTGGACGAATGGGGTTATTTCGAATCCGGTCACATGGGCAACAAGGATTTGATCACGCCGAATATCGATCAGTTTGCGGCGGAAGGAATGCGGTTCACCAATGCCTATGCCGGCGCTCCGGTTTGCGGGCCGACACGATGCGTCTTGCTGACAGGTTTGCACTCGGGCCACACCTCGATGCGGGGTAACAACGGCTATGCGCCGATCCGTGCCGATGAGCCGACGCTTGCCAGCATGCTGAAAACGAAAGGCTATGCTACTGGTGGCTTTGGTAAATGGGGAATCGGGGGGCGAGGAACCTCGGGCGTTCCCGAAAAGCATGGTTTTGACGTCTTCTTCGGCTACTACGATCAGGTTCACGCCCATACGTTTTATCCCGCCTACCTTGTTCGAAACAGTGAAGAAGTGCCGCTCGCGGGAAACGAGGCGCTGAACTTTTACGATGGAAAAACCCACGCGCAGGATGCGATTTTTGAAGAGTCGCTGCAATTCATTCGCGAGAACAAAGACCAACCGTTTTTCGCCTATCTACCCTGGACACCTCCCCATGGCTTGTGGGGAATTGATGAGGATGACCCTTCGTGGCAGCTTTTCAAAGACAAGCCGTGGAAAGCCGGTCAAAGAACCGAGAACGACGCGAAAGTTTATGCCGCTTTCATGCACATGGTGGATCGTCAGATCGGGGAAATCTTGACTCTTCTGAAAGAACTCAAGATCGACGACAACACGATCTTTTTTCTCTGTGGTGACAACGGCGGCCAGCCTTATTTCGCCACTGAAGATCGACCCCATGGGTTTTTCGGGCCGAACTGGAATCCTGCAACCGACGAGCGTTTCCGGGCGGGAAAAGGTTCGCTCTATGAAGGCGGTTTAAAGGTGCCCTATTATGTGCGCTGGCCAGGCAAAGTGAAGCCGGGGTCGGTGAACGATCACGTTTGCTACTACCCTGATGTGATGCCGACTCTGGCTGAGATTACCAGCGCCAAGTCGCCCAAAACTGATGGCCTGTCGTTCTTACCTACACTCACGGGAAAAGGCGAACAGAAGCAGCACCGGTATCTATATTGGGAATACGGCAATCAAACCGCGGTTCGAGAGGACGACTGGAAAGCTTATCGCGGTAAGTCAGGAAAGTGGGAGCTTTATGATCTTTCCAAAGATGTGGAGGAGGTCCATGATCTGGCCGATTCGAACCGCGAAGTTCTCGATCGCCTGACCGCGTTTGCCAAAGAGGCGCACGAAGAAGTTCGGCCCGGTGAAATCTATGATCGTGATCTGGTGGATAAAGATCATCATCATGCGCCTCATGAAAAGAATTTAAAACGAAGACAACAAAAACCATGAAACGACTGATTACATCATTTCTACTAAGCGGAGCTTTTTGCCTGGCGGCAGTCGCTCAGGACAAGCCGACCTTCGGCGAACAGAAGAGCGAAACAGGGATTAAGCATTCCTTCCTGATTGCCGGCAAACAAACCGTCCTGGTTGGAGAGGAAGGTGAAGTGATTTGGCAAACCAAGGGCTACGCCCGCGATGCATTTGTATTGGAAAACGGAAACATCCTCGCTTCTATCGGAGGAGTTGCCAAAGAGATGACCCGCAAGGGCAAGGTTGTCTGGAGTTATAAGTTGTCGAAGGGCAACAAGGAACTCGGAACCTCGGTTCGTTTGGAAAACGGCAATACTCTGGTAGTCGAACGCGGCAAGACACCGCAACTTCTTGAGGTAACAAAGGAAGGTAAGATCGCAGTCACGGTTCCGCTTCAGCCGGAGACGGACAATGGCCACATGCAGACGCGCATGGCGCGCAAGTTGGCGAACGGAAATTACCTCGTTCCTCACCTGTTGGCGTTCGC
>JAHDCN010000478.1 GCA_020629815.1 Verrucomicrobiota bacterium | reverse complement strand
AGTCTCAAGATACGATGTGTGGGATTCTTCAGCTGAGCAGGCGCCTTATCCGTGTTTCCCGAACTGTCGGTCACATACATCGCCCCATCGTGATCAAAGGCCATGTGGATCGGACGCTGTACCAGCGGAGGCGCCGCCGCTTCGCGGATCACATATCCTTCCGGCAGAGTGAATTGATGAGTCACTCGCTGTTCACCCTCCTGCCCTTTGCTGACATTCCCAAGCAACGCAACACCAACTCCTATCGAAAAGAGAATCAGCCAATTGGCCTTTCTCCAAACTAAAACCAGTAACCGCATGATCTTCATAGAGTTCATCACCCGGAAACAACTCCGGTAGACGCCATCGTATTCCGACGCCTGAGGAAAACTCACCGCTTTTCCGCGCCCGATTCGCGGCACTGCAATAGCCGGAAATTTCCTGCTAAGAGTCACTGTCATCGCTACATTATCCTCTGAATGCCGGAATCCGATCAGACAACGGAGGTGCAGAAGCTCTTCGTCCAACACATCACTAATGTGAGGCATTTTGTATTGTCGATGCTGCCGAACCCGGTGGAAGCAGATGATGTGGTCCAGGAAGTGTTTCTTACCGTAACGGCGAAAGCGAACGACTTCGAAACCGGTACCAATTTCAAAGCCTGGGTGCTAACCATTGCCCGATTCAAAGTTTTAGAATTGTATCGCAAAAACAAACGGGTCTGTGCTCTGTCGGACGAACTGCTGGAAACTCTGGCAGAAGAAATGGATGATCCCGATTCCCATCGGGAAGCCGCCACCCTTAAGGCATTGTCTCACTGTGTCGGAAAACTGGCTCCCCGCCCCCGGCAAATGATCGAGCTATTGTATCAGCACAAAATGAAGCCGGGCGAAATCGCGGAAGAACTGGGATGGGAAGCCAACGCGGTCTATGTAGCGCTTTCCCGTGCACGCGCAAACCTGCGCAAATGCATCAAACACCAAATCAAATCCCCGCTGTCATGAACGATCGATTAGACTCATTGATCGAGGGCTATCTCAACGAAACACTCTCTGCTGAAGAGAGTTCTCAACTAGATACACTGCTCAAAAAATCGCGCCCTGCCCGCGATGAGTTTCGCGACCGGGTGGCGATCCACGGGAGCCTCTCAGAACACTATTCCGAAAATGGCGATGCTGGTTTCGAGCCGATACTTTCCGGATCACCTCGCACTCGCCAGCAGTGGACGCCTATACACTTTTGGCTGGGAGGCGCATTGCTTTTGGCCCTCTCGACCCTTGTCATCGCGGTGATTCGCTCCCCTGCCAATCAGCCCGAAGTGGCTCGCATCATCTACTCTGATTCCCGTCCAGCCGGTCCAATCAAACGGGGAAAATTCAGCCTTACTGAAGGCTTCGCTGATATTCAAATGGCAGATGGTGCAAGATTCGCGGTAGAGTCCGGAGTCCAGCTGGATTTCAAAAGCACCAACCGTGTCCGCCTTCTTCAGGGACGATTAGGTGCCTTCATACCGGAGCATGCCGGAGAATTCGTCGTCGAAACTCCGGGCGGCGAAGTCGTCGATCTGGGACCACGCTTTGCCATTTCGGTCGATGATTCCGGAGAAACTCACGCCGAATTGTATGGCGGTGAAATGGAGGTTCAACCCCACAAGACCGACAGCCAGAGCTTTGCCGGTCCAGCCGTGGTGGAAATTGATCCACAAGGAAACTCGGTGAAGAAGCTCGATGAAGACCTGCAGCCGCTGCAGTTTCCCATGCCGGAGATCGTCGAGGTAATTCCCGTCACGCAGGGCAGTTTCGAACCCGGGGAAACCTACGAAATCGGTGAAGCGACTTTGGACAAAATCGGCGTTTGGGGTGGCAATGTTGCCCGTATTGTCGAAGCGACCGGCGACATCCGCCCTTACGAAGGGCAAGGCATGCTGCAACTCATCTCGGCCAGCCCGGAGCCATCGGCGAGTGGCCGAAGTTTCTGTGATGTAGTGCAATGGATCGATCTGCGCCAAATCCCGTTTCAAAAAGCAATCGTTTCGTTGAAAATGGTGGTTAATCGAGTGGCGGGTGATGAGAATACGGACACCAGTTTCACCCTGAAGCTGAACCCCAGCTCCAAAGCACCAACTGAACTGACGCCGGAAGAACAGGACTCCTTCGAACGCAGTCTCGAGTGGTCGGTCACTCGTGAAGCCGATGCCGACCCGGCCTCCTGGGAAGATTTGCGAATTACCGCTGAGCTTCCAGCAGACACCCGCTATTTGCGGATCAAGGTCGGAGCCTCCGAGAACCGCGAGAACAATCAGGAACCCGGCGAAGTCGAATTCGACGGGCACTTTATCGACCAGGTGGAGATGGAGCTTCTGATTCCGGCGAGATCATCGGTGGAATCGTGA
>JAHDCN010000042.1 GCA_020629815.1 Verrucomicrobiota bacterium | reverse complement strand
GCTCCGGAAGAGCCCGGGGACTACGGCTTTGTTTGCACCTTCCCCGGACACTGGGGGGTTATGAAAGGGATCTTTCGGGTAACGAAGTAACTTTTACTGGAGGCAATAAACTGTCGAATACGACTCTTCTTCACCTTCTCCAATCGTGTAGGACCGGGAAAACAGCTGTCCCTGAATTGGCGCCAACGTGGAACGGAACATTTCATTACTTTCGCCGCCGATATCATTCACCGCCACTACATTGCGTTTTTTGCCGGGCTGAACAACGAAGGTTTTGCCGCCAAACACATTTTGAACATAGACCAGACCGTTCGCGACGAGCGGTGATCCCGCGATCTCGACCGGGCCGGTCGATGACTCTTCCAGACGGTCCGCCCAAAGAAGCGTTCCATCCTGCGAATCGTAGCAACTCGCTACAGCAGACATGCTGGTGATAAACAAATACGGTCCGACAACGGCCGGCGAAGGAAGGTCGCGTCCACCTTTGCGCGACGAGTGCCAGATCATGTGAGATTTGGTGACGTCACCACTTCCTCCAGGCGTTACACAATAGGTATCACCGGGTTTTCCGTTCACTACGAAGAGCTTTCCTTTAGAGTAATCAGGAACGGGAGCTCCTCTTCCATTGAAGCCTTTGCAAAACCATTTTTCTTTTCCGGAGGTGACATCGTAGCCGCGCACACCGAACTCCCCATTCAAAACCAGTTCTTCCGATTGATCTTCCAGCTTGATCAAAATCGGGGTGCTCCATCCACCTTTGGGCTTCGAATGCCTCCAGGTTGACCAAGCCAGCTTTCCGCCGTCGAGCGTTACCGCAACAATCTTGGAGTTCCCTTCCCGGTCACAATTCTGAATCACATTGTCACCTACGATGATTGGCGAAGAGGCAACTCCCCAGTCTCCGGGAAACGCGCCAAAATTGATTTCCCAAAGTTGGTTGCCGTCGTGATCGTAGCACCAAAGCCCTGCCGGTCCGAAGAACGCACACACGACATTCTCGTTCACCGCGCAGGTCGGCGTCGCCATGGTGTTCATCTTGTGATGTTTCTCCGGGTAGCGACTCGTGATAGTCTTTTCCCAGAGAAGATCACCTGTCTTGCGATCCAGGCAGAACACATAGCGCTCTTTTCCATCGGTCTTGGCACTGGTGACAAAGAGTTTATCGCCCCAGTTTACCACCGAAGACTGCCCTACCCCTTTCAGTTTAGTCTTCCAAACCACAGAGCTTGAGTTCCACTCTTTGGGAACATCGGCGGCTTCGGAATGACCGCGACCGGTTGGTCCACGGAATTGATTCCAGTTTTGCTCTGCCTGCACTTGCGAAAACAGCAAAGCGCCAATGGCTGTTAGTAGGGATCGATGGAGGAGTGTCATAGCTTGAATGGAAATCTAATTACGAAGAGGGCTTTTCAAAAACAAGAAAATGCTGAATCGGAAGGAAATCGCGAACTTCTTTAAACTTTAGTCCAACCGCTTCCATTTCCGCCGTGCATTGTTTTACAGTCATCTTGTGCAACGGCTTGATGGCAACCTTCGGATCTTCTCCGCGATACTCGATTAGAATCACGCGCCCACCGGGTTTCAATCCTTTCACGATTGATTCCATCATTTCCTTAGGATGCGAAAACTCGTGGTAGGCATCAACCATGATGACCAAATCAACTTCGCCTGCCGGGAGCTTTGTGTCTTCGATTGTTCCCAAAAGAGTATCTACATTACGGATCTTCTTCAGCTTCTTCTGCCCTTCGATAAAATTGAGCATCCCCTGCTGGATATCCACGCCAATTACTTTCCCCTTCGGAATCAACGGAGCGATCTTAAAGGTAAAATGCCCGGATCCTGCTCCGATATCAGCGACAACGGCGTCCTCCGCGAGTTCGAGATTCTCAATCACCAGAGAAACCCGCTCTTCTGCTTCCCTGTCTTTTCGTTCCAACCAGGAAATCGCGCCAACGCTAACGGTATTGGAAATCTCACGCCCCATGTAAACCTTCCCAATACCATCACGCGTTGCTACCTTTTTCGAATAGTGAGGGGGAAGCTCTTCTTGTTTCTCCTGAGCAAGACTGCCAAGCGATACGGCGCCAAAGACGAGGATAACTGGAGTGAGAATGGATAGACCTTTCACAAAGGAAAAATTCATATTTCGGAAAATAGCGGTTGGCGCATGCGTTTGCAAATACCGATACAAGCGGGAAACGCTTACGAAATTGACCGGGTTAATACGGTCTACTTCGTTATTGCCGGATATCTTGGAAGACCGTATATTTCACAGTAATGTCACAAACTGAAGATCGAGAAACCGAACACCCGATCTATGCCAGCGGCGGGATGGCCGCTGCCGGAATGATCCCCAAAAGCCGAGCTTTCGGCTACGCAACGCCTCTAACTTACGGAGTGAATCCGGTCGAAGAGGAGCCGGTCGAAGTCACGGTCACCGGAGAAGAACCGCCCGAGCTTTCTGAAGATCTACAGACAGTGAGTGAGGAGGTGGAACCGGTTGCCGAGGAGGAACCGGCTTTAGAAGAGATCGAGCCTGAATCTGAAGTTGAAGAAACAGTGGCAGAAATTGAACCTGTTGCCGACGAAGCAGTTGTCGAACCAGTTTCTGAAGAAGTCGAGGAAGAGCAACCTTCGGCGCCAACCGAAGAGGCCGAGCCGGATGAAGAGGTGATTGCAGAAGAATCACCTGAAGAGTTGGAGCCTATCGAAGAGATCGTTGCTGAAGAGACTGTTGATGCCCCCGTCGTAGAAGAGACTGTAACGGAGGAAGAATCCGAAAGTTTTATTGAAGAGATTTATGTCGGAGAAACAGAGGCGCCGACAGAACCAGTTCCAGCACATTTGCACATTCGGGAAACTGAATCCGGACCGAGACCCCGCACCTTGGCGGTCCTGGGTAGTGAATCAAAGGAAGAACTCGCAGCGATCTTTTCAGCCGTGGATGGAATCGACGTAATTGCACCGGAGCAGTATGATGATCCCGGTGACTTCGTTGATTATCAAAAGCCTGATCTGGCCCTGATCATGACCCCGGATGCATCTGATCACTTCGAGCTGAGCCGTCGCTCCCTCGAGGCAGGTGCCCACGTCTTCTGTGCTGCTCCATTTGCTGCAACCTTGAAAGAGGCAGACAAACTGGTCGCTCTGGCGGATGAGAAAGGCCTGGTGCTTAGTGTCGGCAATGCGATTGCCTGCTACCCATTGGTAAGGGTTGCTATTCTGGATCGCCCTTCGCTCATCGGAGACCTCTTGGAAATCCGGGTCATCGGTGAGATGGGAGTTCGAGCCGGTGGAGAAGATCTTTTGATGCAGGGGTCCCAGCTGTTTGATCTGGTTCGCGCTTTCGGTGGCGACGTCAGCTGGTGCTCAGCGGATATTACCTGTGACGGAGAGCGGGCGTTGCCTGAGCATATTTTTAACTCCGGTTCGCCGGGACTTGGCCCGATTGTGGGAGACCGGATTTACGCGCAGTTCCGTTTGCAAAGCGGTGTGCATGTTTCCTTCATCAGCGATTCCCGTGCTGGAGCCGCGCATGGGCCGACCGGCTTGGAATTGATCGGTTCCAAGTCCATCATGCGGATCTCCGCTCCGGAAGAGTCCGCTCCTCATGTTCACTTGCTGCAGAACCCCAGTGCGAGGATGCAGGGAGAGAGTGAAAACTGGATCGACTGGACTCCGGACGGCGTGAATTTGTCGAACAGTTCGCCATTGGATGACTGGCTCAGTGCGATTGTAAACGAACGCACACCAATCTGTTCGGGAATGAATGCACTCAAAGCACTCGAAATGGTTCACGGCGTGTGGCAGTCAGGCATTGCAGGTCGCCGGACCTATTTCCCATTGGTGAATCGCTTGCACCCATTGGGTGACGAAAGCCTTTCCTAAGCGGATTCCGGCAGGAAGCTGGGCATTACGATTCCTCGGACAGGTTGGGCTTCGCCTCTAACTTGTCCGAAATGGATTTCGCAGTTTCGCGCTCCAAGCTCATACATGCGATGGACAATGTCGGGGCGATTCACCGGCAAAAGAAAAACCACTCGCCTTCCCTTGTAGCGGTTTAGTTGCGCGATAATCAGGGCCTCGGCAGCCTCTGCAGTTTTTGCTACGCCGGGGCCAATCATGCAGCTCGCCGGATGATCCGATGAAACCAGGAAACCATTTACCTTTCCCCGCTCATCCAAAGATACCAGAGTCTTCCAAATTCCTAAATCGTTCTCGATAAAGTAGCAGTAGTCCCGCTCACGGGAGATTCCACTTACTTCGAACTCTACCTGTCCGATCGCCAGTAAATCAGGAAGGCCTGCATCGCGAACAGTCTCACTTTCATCGCTGTCACTGCCCCATTCTTCGATCCCTTTCTTGGGAACGTCGATATACATGTCCTGGTAGGCAGCAAACGGGGCGAAGCCAAAACGGTTGTAGAGGGAAAACGAATCGAGGTTCATGGCACTCGAAACCAAACGAAGCGGAAGATCATGAGCTTCCGAAAACTCAATGATTCGCTCCATGATTGCCGCTGCCACACCGTCTCCGAAATAGTTCGGATGAACGTTCATGATGCCCAACGAAACGTGAGTTTCTCTGGGATGATAAAAACAGGAACCAATGATCATCCCTGTTTCTTTGTGCTCTGCAACAATGCCACACTCAGGATCCAAATCTTCGTAGACCTCACAGAAAATTCTGCAGTCATCAGGTTTGCCTGTAAAAATTGAATGTCCCAGCTTTTGCTGGTACCAGCTGTTGGTCGATAGGAAGATCAGATCGGCTACCGAACTGAAATCCTCCGGAGTCATCGTGCGAAGACTGAACATACGGAGGGTGTAGCGAAATCAGTCGCGAAAGTCAATCTTGCGCCAAAGCATTTCCTCTTCTTCGAAACGAAACCAGGCGGTGAATTTTTTCCCTTCCAGCATTTGCGGCAGCCAATACTGATCGTCTGCCCACATGCGGTCATAAGGAATCTCTTTGAATCGAAACCATTCAGGCCTGGCTTCACGTGTTTCTGTCGGAATCCCCTCAAAGGAAAATCCCCGAAACACCGTGCAGTGCAATTTCAATCCATCGACAAAATCGAAATGAAGCACCCCCATCTCTTCCAAGTCTCCAGGCGTGATCAGCAGCTCCTCCTGCACCTCCCGAATCGCTGCCTCTTCAGCTGTTTCACCCGCTTCCAACTTTCCTCCCGGCCCATTAATTTTGCCAGCACCCAGACCGGTCTTCTTGTGAATGAGCAATACCTTGTCGTCTTCAATCAGAAAAACAAGATTGGCCACCATATTGGGCTTCCAGTCTTCCGGAAATTCGCGCAGGGATTCACTCATTCAGCTGTATCTGCGTAGGCTTCCATACCTTCACAGGTGCAAACAAGGTTTCGATCGCCGAAGACGTTGTCGATTCGGCTCACGGAAGGCCAAAACTTACGCTCCCGCACCCATTCCAATGGAAACGCCGCTGTCTCGCGGGAATACGACCGACTCCAATCATCTGATACCACATTCTCAGCCGGATGCGGGGCGTTTTTCAATGGGTTATCCTCCGGATCCGATTCGCCTTGAATGACCAACTGGATTTCTTCGTGGATGGCAATCATTGCTTCACAGAATCGATCCAGCTCTTCTTTCGATTCGCTTTCCGTTGGCTCAATCATTAATGTGCCGGCCACCGGCCACGACATTGTCGGCGCGTGAAATCCAAAATCGATCAATCGCTTTGCCACGTCCTCGACATCAATTCCACTTTCTTCCTTGAGAGGTCTCAAATCGATAATGCACTCGTGAGCTACCAATCCGTTGGCGCCTTTGTACAAAACCGGAAAATACGGATCGAGCCGGGATGCGATGTAATTGGCATTCAGAATAGCTGCATGCGTTGCCTGGGTAAGTCCCTTATCGCCCATCATAGCAATATACATCCAGGAAATTGGCAAAATCCCGGCACTCCCTTCCGGCGCGGCACTAATCGCTCCAACGGGCCAGTCCCTATTGGCTTGTCTGTGACCGGGTAGAAAATCCACCAAGTGCCCGGCTACGCCGATCGGCCCAACTCCGGGACCTCCTCCACCATGCGGAATACAAAACGTCTTGTGCAGATTGAGATGACAAACGTCAGCACCAATCAAACCGGGTCGACACAAACCCACCTGGGCATTCATGTTAGCCCCATCCATGTAAACCTGCCCACCATGCTTATGCATGAGTTCGCAAATCTCCACAATGCCTTCTTCAAACACACCGTGAGTGGATGGATAAGTAATCATCAACGCCGCAAGACGGGAAGAGTGCTCTTCCGCCTTGGCTCGGATGTCTTCCAAATCGATATTCCCATCATCGTCACAGCGGACAGGAACCACCTCAAAACCCGCCATCACCGCACTTGCCGGATTGGTTCCATGGGCAGAGGTGGGTATCAGACAAACGACACGGTCCGTATCGCCATTCTTCTCATGGAAACCACGGATTGCCATGAGCCCAGCAAATTCGCCTTGTGAGCCGGCATTTGGCTGCAAACTAACTGCGGCAAAACCGGTGATCTCGGAAAGCCAGCCTTCCAACTGATCAATCATCACCTGATAACCGCCCGTTTGTGATGGAGGAGCAAAAGGATGAATCCCACCGAACTCGCCCCAGGTGACCGGAAACATCTCAGCTGCGGCATTGAGTTTCATGGTACAGGAACCGAGCGGAATCATGCTCCAATTCAGCGCAATATCTTTCCCCTCGAGTCGGCGAAGATATCGGAGCATCTCGGACTCTGTGTGATACCGATGAAACACCGGTTGGGTAAGAATCTCACCTTCCCGCGCAAGTCGGTCAGGCGTTGAATAAGAAATCTTCTCAGGCAGATCACCCAATTCAAAAACCTGCCATAGCTTTTGCCAGCTGCCTGATTCGACAGCGACTTCATCGAATGAAATACCCACTTCAGTTTCGGAAACTCTGCGCAAATTAACACCTAACTGCTCGGCCTTTTCCCAAATAGAGGAGTTTTCCGTTTTTACTCGAATCGTATCAAAAAACACTTCTCCAGTTGTTACCTCTGCTCCTTTTGCTTTCAGAGCATCAGCAAACGCCTTGGTTACCGCAGCAACCTCTCCGGCAATCCGGCGCAAACCATCCGGCCCATGGTAGGTTGCATAGAGTCCCGCCATGACTGCGAGCAGCACCTGTGCGGTGCAAATATTGGAGGTAGCCTTCTCCCGGCGAATGTGCTGCTCTCGCGTTTGCAGTGAGAGACGAAGAGCCGGCCTACCATCTGCGTCTCGTGAAACGCCAATCAGACGTCCGGGAAGTCGTCTTTTCTGCTTATCGGAACTGGCAATGAATCCGGCATGAGGACCACCAAAGCCAAGCGGAACTCCAAATCGTTGCGAGCTTCCCACGACAATATCGGCACCCCATTCGCCCGGCGGCTGTAGAAGGCAAAGTGCCAACAAATCGGCAGCAATTACTACCAGCCCACCCGCTTCGTGAATTCGCTCAACGACCTCGGAGTAATCGGAAACAGTCCCATCGTCCCCCGGATACTGGAGAAGGGCTCCAATTAACTCTTCCCCTATCTCGGCAAAATCGAATTCGGCTTCATCGCCGACAATCAACTCAATCCCAATCGGCTCAGCCCGGGTTTCCAACACTTCGATTGTCTGCGGAAAACAGTTTCGGCTGACAAAGAACTTGGTGCCCTTCGAACGAGCTCCGGCACACATGCTCATCGCCTCAGCGGCAGCAGTGCCTTCGTCCAACAGCGAGGCATTGGCAACCGGCATAGCGGTTAGCTCGCAGATCATCGTCTGGAAATTCAACAAAGCTTCCAGTCTCCCTTGCGAGATCTCGGCCTGATAGGGCGTGTAGGCAGTATACCAGCCCGGATTCTCCAGCACATTTCGCTGAATCACCGGTGGCGTTATTGTCCCGTAGTATCCCTGACCAATAAACGAATCAGCCACGACATTCTCACGGGCAATTCCGCGCAACTGATCAAGGGCGGAAAACTCGGACAGCGCAGACGGCAACTGCATCCGCTCCCGGTCTCGAACTGATTCCGGAATTACTCGATCCAGCAAGGTTTCGAGGTCTGCTACGCCGATCTCATCCAGCATTTCCAGGGCATCTGCATCGGTAATGCCGATGTGGCGCGCCGCAAATCCTCCGCTGGCGGACTTAGGAAATAAGCTGTCGGTAGGCATCCGCGTTCAGAAGCTCGTCGATTTCGGAAGCGTTCGAAGTTTTGATTTTGAACATCCAACCATCCCCAAAAGGATCATTGTTAACCGGCTCCGGCGCTTCCCCGAGCGGTTCATTGATCTCGACAATTTCGCCACTAACAGGGGCATAGATATCATTCGCTGCCTTAACCGACTCAATCACAGCGATGGCTTCGCCCTTTTTCACAGTGCGGCCAATTTCGGGCAGCTCGAGGTAAACCACATCGGTCAGCTCTTCCTGAGCATGATCAGAGATTCCTACTGTCACCACTTCCGACCCGTCGATCCATTCATGCGACTCAGTGTATTTCAAATGATCAGGCACATTCATATTAAATCAATCAATCGTGATATGATGATATGTAAATTCAAAGGTTAAACAAATGGTTTTTTCACCACTTCCAAAGGATATCTTCGGTCTCGAACCACGACCTCGATTTCAGTCCCGAGATCAGCAAGTTCAATCGGCACATACGCCATACCAATCCCACAAGCTAAAACTGGAGACTGCCCTCCGCTGGTAAGTTGCCCAATTATCTCCCCTCCCGGCAGGGCGATATCGTAACCTCCACGCGGAGGTGGGCCTTTTCCGGTAGCTTTCAAGGCGACCAACTTCTGTTTCAGCCCCTTACTTTTTTGTTTCTGCAACACATCGGAACCGGTGAAATCGCAACCTTTGTCGAGCTTCACAAAAAACCCAAGTCCCGCTTCAAGAGGTGTATTCGACTCATTCAGATCGGAACCATTGAGCGGAAAACACTTTTCCAATCTCAAACTGTCGCGCGCACCGAGGCCACAAGGTTGTGCGCCTGCATCGAGAAAGTTTTGAAACCACGTCTCGATCTGATCAGCGGGAGAGAAAAACTCAAAGCCGTCTTCTCCGGTGTAGCCGGTGCGACAAACCACCCAGTCGTCTTTCTCCAGTATACCGTTCTTCTCCGGCAGATCACAGTCTGGAAAAACTGCCTTCCAGGCCGCTTTGGCTTTCGGTCCCTGCACAGCTACCCCTGCGAAGTGATCGCTTTCATTGCGTAGAGTTATATCAGCCGGGCAATGCTTCTGAAACCAAGCCCAGTCTTCATCAATCCGGGCTGCATTGACCACGAGAAAGAACTCGTCAGCCGATATCCGGTAAATGATCATGTCGTCAATTACGCCACCTTTCTCATTCAAAAGCAGCGTGTATTGGCCCTCACCATCGCCCAGTTTCCCCGTATCATTGGTGAGCAGGCTATTCAACCAATCAGCGACGCTGTTCCCACTCGCATAAAACTGCCCCATATGGGAGATATCAAAAATGCCGACACTCTCCCGAACTGCCTTGTGCTCCGCGACAATTCCTTGGTATTGAATCGGCATTTCCCAGCCGGCGAAAGGCAGCATCCTGGCGCCAAGTGATTCATGGAGAGCGGCCAAAGGCGTTGTTTTCATGGATCTCAGAGAGTGAACAGGGTTACCTCATTGACCTAACCCTGTTACCTCTCAGACCTAACAGGGTTAGGTCTGGCTTGGCTAACCTTTTTTGTGTCCGTAGTTGAATTTTTCCGGTCCTCGCCAAGGGTGGAGCATGCGCAAAGGGGAAGCGATCTTAAACACGCTTGAACGGAAAATCGGATGGCTTTCTTTCCCCGGTTTGTTGCGCTGGATTGTGATTTTCCAAGTGCTGGTTTGGGGCTTCTCTTTGATCAATACGAACTTCTTTGAAGTGATTCAATTCGACAGAGCAAAAATATTTCAGGGAGAAGTGTGGAGAGTTTTCGGATGGTTGATTTATCCTCGGGCATCGAATCCCCTGTTCGTATTATTCGTCTTGTTTTTCACCTTCTTCATTAGCGATTTACTAGAGGGAAACTGGGGCCCGTTTCGTGTCACAATTTACATTTTCTCCGTGGTTGGGCTCATGACAATGCTGGCCTTTTCGCCATTTGGTATCGTGCCTTTGTTCCCGTCCATCTTTTTTGGAACAGTCTTTATCGCGGCGGCGACTATTGTTCCCGATATGGAGATCAGGCTTCTTGGTATTATTCCAATTAAGATGAAGTGGCTGGCGCTGGCCGACGTTGCTCTACTGATCGGAGGCGCCCTCAGCCTGCCGATTCCATTCGTTTATTGTCTACCTACGCTTCTGATTCCCTTCATTCCGTACTTTCTGGTGTTCGTTCCCGGCTTTATCCAATCCGCCAATCAACGTGCCAGCGCAACCGCACGACGCAGTCGATTCGAGTCTCATATCAGCGCCGAGGGAGACGCATTTCATGAGTGTGAATCCTGTGGTGCCACGGACTTAACAAATCCTGAAAGAGAATTCCGCGTAACAGCGGAGGGAAAAGAACTCTGTGATTCCTGTCGGTGATAAACGCTAGGCAACTCCTCTTCGTTGCTGGATCACCTTCCAAATCAGGAAACCAAGAATCCCCAGAAAAACGACTGCTAATCCGGCATAAATGTAGGTCCAGTCCATTGGCAAAGTCGTCTTCGCTACAATGCCTTCGGAAGGAGGAGCCGACTTTCCATTGTTATCGAGAGTGATTACCCGGAATTCATACATGCTGGAAGGGAACAGATTTTTAATCTCAGCCTTTACCAGCCGATTGATCCGCTCAAATTCTACGGACTGCAGTGGCATCCAGACGTTCTCTGGCAATCCGCCGCCTTCAAGCACCGCCATCGAGCGGGACTCAATCTCATAGGTATAAAGCTCGGGATCACGGGGTGAGGTGAACCCCAAAGTTAAGCGGGTCGCCTTCGCCTCCACTAACGTAAGGTCCTCCGCACCTCGCAGATTCTCATCAATACTACGGTTTACGACCGGACGGGTGGGAACACCTAGCGAGCTTTTGTGCTGTGCCATTCTTTCGGCTTCCTCTTTTTGCATCCATAGAGGCTCAAAGTCGTCTGTCTTCCTTAAGGGCTCCGGAAGAGTCGGCTTCGCATCACTTAACCGCAAGCCTCCGCCACCGGAACCCGCAGCCGACGGAATACTCGAATTTCCCCCAACAGGTGGAATAACCCGATTCACTGATGTCGAAGGGTTCGCATTCGCTGTCGCGCTACTGGCCGCAGTCGAAGGCGCTGCCGGCACCGGAGCCGGGCCACCTGCCTTGAGCCGAAAGCCTCCCCTTCCCTTCAAAACATTGCCAAGAAGGCGAATTGAAACAACCTGTTCGCCCTGCATGATTTTCATGACTGCATCGGCTGCGCCCTGCTGTGTCGCGGGTGGGCTGAGTCCAACAGTGAATGGCACCACACCCAGCGGAGCAATTTGGTTTACCGGCTGGCTCACCAACTGAAATGGTTCAGGGATTTCAAATTCCAACTGAGCCACTTCGCCACCAAGATTCTTCAAAATGATTCCGCGATCCACAGTGCTGCCGGCTTCGACCTTGCCAAAGTTCAATACCTCATGACTGATCGTTTCCGGAATCTCGACTGACAATTCAGCTGGCACGACTTTGGACCAAAAGTTGACCGTTTTCCCGTATCCATTCTTGAGGCTTAGCTCGATTGCTCCTTCGAAGGCAGCGACATCATACTTCGGAAGGCTTACTTCGAGCTTGTTCTTATCTCCGGGAATCAAGGTCGCTGTGGGAGGAAGCCCTTCTCGAATACGCTCACTGGTAAGAATCCGGACTACGGTCGGCTTCAGACCATGATGAACAATATTCAGTTCCGCCTTTCGCTCTCTTGTTTTCGGATCAAAAATGAGTTCGATATCGTCTGAGGCAAAAGAGAAAGGATCAAGAGCCTGAGCCTGCAAGGTGCAAAGCCCTTCTTTGCTCCGATTCAGAGCCAGCAAGTAATTCGCCGGGCCGGTGAGTGCCGGTCGAAAAGCGATTTTGATTTTCTGGGAGGTCCCGGGCGCTAACTTCAGCTGTCCCTTCTCCGGCTCAATCACATGCCACGGTGAGTATAGCATCAATTGGTGATTGAACTCCTTGCTGCCTTTGTTTTTGACGAATACCTCTTTAATCGTCTCATTCCCCACTGCAACCTTACCAAAGTCCAATTTATCAGGAGTGACCTCGATTTTTGCCCCCTGAACCATTGCGGCACCGCCAGCAGCTTTCGCTCCGTCCAGAGCGATATCAAAACGGGCTGCAGAAGAATACCTGCCACCGCGATAGCGAACCGCGAAAGAAAATGCGTCTGAAGTCGCAGCGGAATTTGGATCAGCCCAGTAGGTAACGATAGCTTTGTTCCTCGCTCCTTCTTTACTCACCAGCGATACAATTCGGCCGGCAATGGGAAAGTCCCGAACTAAAAATTCTACAATCGCTCCCGGAGTCTTTGAATGCGCTTCAATCTCAAACTGGATCTCATGCCCCTTCTTGCCGACGGTATTCCCTGAAACCGGAATCGGAACACCGGGATCACTCGGTGTGAAGTTATTCTTTTTATCCCGATTAAAAATGCGATCAAGAATCTGTGCTTCAACAGGTTGTGCAAACACGAAAGCGAAGCCAAGCAACCAGAACACAATCCGGATACCTTCCATTCGCTTTTCCATACTAGACCGGCGCTTCAACTCGACTAAAACCTTGGGGTGAACGGGGAAATCTACACCAGATTCTCTAGGAATCGAGTTCGAAGCCCTGCAATCTCTGCCTCAGCAGATCGAGAACCAGACGAACCGTCCTTTGTTTGAAACTAGCCCGGTCGGACGGATGGAAATAACGCTTAGCAAAGGTTGGGAGATTTTTGCCGGCTACCGCTACAAAAACAGTACCTACCGGTTTTTCCTCTGTACCACCAGTTGGCCCAGCTATCCCGCTCACAGCCAATGCATGATCCGCCCCACTGCTCTCCAGAGCGCCTTCTGCCATTGCCCTCACTACGGGTTCACTGACAGCTCCATGAGCTTCCAGTAACTCCGGGGAAACGCCAAGAAGTTCTGTCTTCGTCTCATTCGCGTAAGTCACGTAGCCCGTTTCGAAAACCGCACTCGATCCTGATGCATCGGTAATTGTGCTGGCAATCAGGCCGCCTGTGCAACTTTCCGCTGTTGCAACTGTTTGTCCTTTTTCCTTCAGCAAAGAAACCAATACGGATTCAATGGAGTCTTCCGACTCGGTAACAATTTCCCGGGAATAGGCTGAGCGCACCACTTCAGCCCCTTGATTCACGCTGGCCTCACTTCCGATCAATCGAAGATCAACTTCTCCAAGCCGGGCACAATATCCAAGCTCCAAGTCAGAGATTGATTCGAGCTCCGGCTCTAACCGACTCGCTATCGACGATTCACCTACCCCGTAAATTCGAAAATTCTTCCAAACCACTTCGGAAGCAGTTTGATGAAGCGTCTGAAGTTTTGGAATGACCTGATCGCGAAACATTGGATGCAGTTCGCGCGGTGGTCCGGGAAGCAGAAAAAGATGCGGTGACTCTCCAATTGCCGGGACATAGAGCCCCGGAGCTGTTCCGTTTGGATTATGCAATACTTCTGCACCTTCCGGAACCATCGCCTGCCGATTGTTGGACGTATTCTGTTGCAGCCCACGCGAACGAAAGATCTCCTCAATGTGATCCAGCACATCCTGATTGAGCTTCAATTCCAGTCCTAACATCCCGGCAACAATCTCCCGGGTCAGATCATCATTGGTCGGCCCGAGCCCACCAGTAATCAAAATCGCATCGGAAGCGGGAAAAGATTCCTCCAGTGCGTCCTGAATTGCCTGTCCATCCGGCACGGTGACCTGCTTTTGCAGCCGAAGGCCCAGCTTAAACAGCTCCTGACCAAAAAAGGCTACGTGAGAATTGATCACTTTCCCCAGCAACAATTCAGTGCCGGTGTTGATCACTTCGATTCTCATACCTCAACTGCTTCCGAATCTTCGTGATTGGGAAGAAACTCGAGGCTTATCTGTGGAGCATCTCCCCACAAATCTTCGAGAGCGTAGAGATTTCTCTTATCTTCGTGGAAGATATGAACAACCACATCGACATAGTCGATCACCAGCCACATACTGCGCGCATCACCATCGGAAGTCCGCGGTTTCTCTTCGATCTCCGCCAAGGTCTTTTCCCGCACTTCGCGACTGATCGCTTTCAAATGCGGCATAGATGAGCCAGTGCAAATCACAAAGAAATCTGCAATCGGGGAAATTCCCCGCAAATCGAGCACAGCGATATCGTCTGCCTGCATTTCATAGGCATACTTCGCACAAGTTTTCGCAATGGTTTCTGAATCTGGCACAGCTAGGTGTAGGGTTCTTCTGAAAGAAGCCCACAAGGTGCGTGGATTTTCCAGAATGGCAACGGGAATTCCGCGTAGATCAATTCACCTTCATCACTCCTTTCATCACCCGCCAGTGGCCGGGGAAGGTGCAAATGTAGGGATACTCGCCCGGCTTATCCGGAGCAAAAAATCGGAGCGTGTGACTGCGGGCAATGCCCAGGGTGATCTGCGGCGTCCAATGCAAAACGTTGGGATCGTCCGGAACGTAGTTTTTGTCGAGTCCATCCGGTTGCGCCGCCATCAAATCGGCCTTGGTTCCTACTTCCTCCAGCGCACCATCGTTCACGATCACCAGATTGTGATACATGGAGTCCGGATTGAACAGGACAAGTTCCACGGCACTGCCTGCCTGCACGGAAAATTCGGTTGGGGAAAACTTCAGATCCGGCGTGCAGGTGATCCTGACTTTATTCAAAACGCGGTTCGAATACTCCTCCGGCCACGATGCCTTCGGGATTCTTTTCATCGCGTCGAGCGCAGCAAAGGACAGCGGAATGTTACTTTCCGAAAAACGCTTGGCCGTGTCCGCGAGGAG
>JAHDCN010000041.1:13682-14992 GCA_020629815.1 Verrucomicrobiota bacterium | reverse complement strand
GCACTGTTGAGCGAGGTGCGAATCCATTTGTCTGTATTACCGCTGGCAACAGTAAGAAGTATTTCCGCTCCCTCTTTTCCGCCCAACCACGAACCGGCTGCTAGTGCTTCGAGGCGAACTCGGGAATTTTCATCCTTGGCTGCAGCCAGAAGATACTCACCCGGACTTTCGAGAAGGTGTTGGCAGTGGCGAACCACACGAACGGCAGCACAGCGGACTTTGTAGTCTTTCGCTGACAGGCACTTTTCGATGAGCATTGTGGAAGGCTTTTGATGCCCCCAAGTTGCCCAGAGAGCTTCCAGGACGAGCAGTTCATCACTGGCATTGTCCTCTGCGAATTTTTCAGCTGCTGCGATCACTTCGCTAGCGTCGCGACCACGAAGCTCTCGATGACTGCGCTTGCGTGCCTGTAGCTCTGGCAGCTTCATGTTTTCGAAAAGGGTCGCGATGTCCGCGCCGTGCACTTTGGGCGGATCAACCAACTCGCGATCTTCGTGAACAATTCGATAGATCCGGCCATACACGTTGTTACGCATTGGGTCGCGGGCGGAGTGCTGCATGTGGCCGATCAAAGTGTTGTGCCAATCAATGAAGTAGAGAGCTCCATCAGGGCCAATTTCCAAATCGCAGGGACGGAAATTACCATCGCTGGAAACGATCAGGTCCTGACGATGTTGTCCTTTAATGGCGGTTCCGTCTTCTACCGTGTTGTATTGCTTGATTCCCAGGAAACCAATGGAGTTGGTGTAGAGATAGTCACCCTGCACTTCATCCGGGAAGTGGCGGGAGAAAATGAACTCATTGCCGGAAGTTGGGCGGGCGTGATGCTCGTAGTTGAATTTCTCCACCTTGGCGATCTCATGCGCATGCGGCACTTTTACCGACAATGGAAGCATCCACCATTGGCTGCCACCGGAGGCATCATTGAGAAAATTCTGCCCATACTCGTCGTGGGTCACACCCCAGGGGTTGCTCACGTCAGACTGGAAGAAACGCTCCACTTTCCATGACTTCGGGTCGAAGCGCCAGGCGCCACCATCAGTCATGCGCTGAGGGCCCCAGGGCGTTTCCACCTGCGAGTGAAGGAAGCGGCCCTCACACATGAAAATGCCGCCGCCATTGTCAGTATTGAATGCGGAAATCCCGTGGTGGGTATCGTGTGGATCGAAACCGTCGAGGATGTATTCCTTGGTATCGGCAACATCATCGCCGTCGAGATCTTTGTGCAGCGTCAGGAAAGGCTCCTCAGAAATGTAAACGCCTTCGGGCGCGAGCTCGAAGCCGATGGGAACGTGCAGGTCATCGGCGAA
>JAHDCN010000041.1:0-13582 GCA_020629815.1 Verrucomicrobiota bacterium | reverse complement strand
TTTTTCTCACTCGGCTTATAGTTGGTTTCGACTGGAGTCAGCTTGCGTGTGCCGGCATCGTCCACCTTGAGAGTCTTCGACTTGCCCTGAGCGATTTTCCAGATGTTCTGGTCGCGGAGGACGGTCATCTCACGGATTTTCTCGATCTCCTCTGGATAGTTGAAATTGCCGTAGGGATTCCAGCGACCGCCGTAGACATGCACGCCATTAAGCATGCGGTAGTCGTTGCGCCAGAACCAGGATTTGTCGTAGATGGCTTTGGTAAGCAACTCGCCGTCGATGCCTTCGGCAGACTTGGCTTTGCCGAACAATTGCTCGAACAGGATCGGCGCAATTTCCTTGTAACCATCGTTGCTGAGGTGAACACCGTTGATGGTCAAAGTTTCGTCGCCACCAGTTTCGGCAAAACGCTTTTCCGTGTGGGTAAACAGATCGACGAGCCCAACTTTTTTCGCTGCAGCGACAGACTTCACCGCATCGGCATAGGCCTTAAGAATCTTCGTGCGCTCGGATGCATCGGGGAGGTGATACTTTTTCACCTGCTCCATCGCGATAGGCGTCACCAGCACAATCTTTGGCGCTGACTTGCCGTTGTAACCCTGCTTCTGAGTGTGATCGATCCAGGCGGTCAGCTCGTTTTTGAAATTGTCGACTCCTTCAAGGCCGTCGTAGCTTTCGTTGAAACCGAAAAATCCCACGATGGTGTCGGCTTCGACAATCGTCAGCCATTCGTCCGGCATCGGGTAGTGTCCCTTGCCGTAGTGTCCTTTGATCTCAGGGCGGAATTTTTCCGCACCGGGAAACGCCCACGGATTCGGCTGGCCAGCCTCGGGGCGCAGCGCCGGAGTGTGGCCGGGAAAACCCATGTTGCGGAGGGTAAGTTCTTTGTCAGGAAAGCTCGAATAGAGCAGCGTTTCGAAATGACCGAAGTGCTGCATGCGCTCGGCCAGGCTGTTACCGATGAAGACGATCTTCTCACCCTTCTCCGGCGTGAGCGGCAGAGTCGTTGCCTTCTTTGGCTGACCACTGACATCTTCCGGCTGCTTAAATTTGGGTCGCTTGCCAGTCTCTTGCTGCTCCTTCGCGGAGGTGGCGACGTTTTCTTCTTTTGCTGGAGCTGCAGCAGCCTGCTTGCCTTTCGGCTTCGGTGCTTCTCGCTTCAAAAGCGTCTCCATCTTGGGGCCGGTCTCAGGTGACTTGCCCCAACCAAAGTCGGAAACCTTGCGTTTCAGATTCGCGTAGTACTCGCTGGTGCGATTGTTGTTATAAGCACTGGCAACAAAAGGATCAATGTAGCTGACATCCGCCTTTTTCGGCACATCGAGTCCGGTCAGGTGAAACGCGGAGTTGATGAAAATACGACGCAAATTTTCGTCATCCAAATCACAGGACGAGCCAAAGGTCGAGCAAACCGCGGTGCCCTTTTTTCCTCCGGGAACTGTGTAGTCTTTCGTCCAAACAGAAACCTGAGGTACCTTGCCCTTCACTTCCTTTGAATCTGGCTGGAGGGTTTCGGTGACAATACCATGAGCCAGAACTGTGGCGTTCTTCTCAGTGACGCGTTTCACGCCGTAGACATCGGATTCCCCGAAGAAAGTTCCAACACCGTTCAGAATCGGGTGATCTTTGTGCTTTGCATTTACCACCCCGCGAGCGCCTTCCACCTTATGTCTGCCGTAGTGGCCGGCCCAGCCTTCCCCCAATACATCAGGACCAAAGCTCGACCAGTTGATACCACCATATTTGCTCTTGGTTTTAAAAGCATGAGTCGCGGTGCGGAAACCGAACACTGGTTTGCCGGCTTTCAGGTATTCCGCGAAAGGCTTGATTTGCTTGTCAGGGAGGTCACGGAAGCGGGTGCCGATAAAAACCAGATCAGCCGAGTTGATTGCCTCCATCCCGGGGATGTTCTTTTGATACTGCGGATCGACGAAGCCGTTGTCCGGATTGATCGGGAACAGCACTGTGGTTTTGAAGCCGTAGCGCTTGGAAAGAATCTTCGCCAGCATCGGGCAGCTTTCTTCGGTCCGGTATTCTTCATCACCTGCGATCAGGACGATGTGTTTACCGGCACCGGGACCTTTGCCGCCTTCGAAGACGAGTGTATCGGCGTGCAGGGTGAAAGGCAGCATCAACGCAGCCAAGAGAAGAAATGAGAGTATTCGTGTCATGATATCTTGCCGTGGTCTCCTAAGGTAATGTCCGCTGCGCCTTCCATCTTTCGAAAAAAATTTGCGTCTTTGCGGACTAATAAAGGGCGCGCAATTTCCCACAAATCTGGTGAGTCGCCAGAGTTTTCACTGATTTTTCGTTTCTGGAAGGCATTCCAAAATTGTCCCGATTTTCTACCGCGAACCTCCAAGTCTTTGTGGTTTAATCGAAATCAGAAAAACACTACCAGCATTATTATGACCGATTCTGATACGATTAATTTATCTGAAAACCCAACTGCCGACGCGATTGAGGCTGCCGAAGAACTTCGCAAAGCCGCAGGTTTGAAGGCGGGAGAACTAAAAGAGGCTGCCACGGGCAAAGCCTGTGACCTGAAAGAAGCGGCCACCGAAAGGGGCCAACAAATCCGGGACGTGGCTTTCGGTAAGGCGGAGAGTTTGAAAGACTTCGCTGAAGAGAATCTGGGAGTTTCAGCTGACAAGATCTCCGAATGGAAAGACGAGACCGAAAAGTTCGTGAAAGAAAACCCGGGTAAGTCCGTGGCGATTGCTCTCGGCCTTGGGTTTGTCCTGGCCAATTTGATGAAGAAAGACTGATCGCCTGATTGTTCAGTTAGTTTGTATTCCAAGACGGGGTTCGCTGCGGCGAATCCCGTTTTTTTGTTGGCGCGAGATTGCCGATTTTAGGCTTGATTGAAAAACCTGCTTATCAAAGAATCGACGACCGCTCAGAGAGCGTTCCTCCACCTTATTTTGTTATGTCAGACGATATTGTAAAACCTCTTACTCATGTCGATGAGTATCTGAAACTGGCTCAGGAGCATGATGTCTCCGACGTGCATCTAGCTCCAACTTGTAAGCCAAAATGGCGCCGCTTTGGATTGCTCCAGCCGATCTGGGAAAATGCTCAGGAATTTACTTCAGACGATACCGAGACCCTTGCCAGGAATTACCTGCCGGAAGCCGAGCTCGCAAGACTGGAAGAGAAAGGTGACGTGGACTTTGCCTATGATCCCGGCTTCGGGCGTTTTCGGGCGTCTGTTGTGAAATCCCGCCTTGGCTGGGAAATGGTTTTTCGGGTGATCAGCACCAACCTTCGGACAATGGATGAGTTAGCATTGCCGGAAGCCATTAAACCGCTGCTTCGTTACCACAATGGCCTCGTATTGGTAACCGGTGCGGTTGGTTCCGGTAAATCAACGACGCTGGCTGCGCTCATTAATGAAATTAACCACGATCGCGAAGATCATATTATCACTCTGGAAGATCCAATCGAATATGTGATTGAATCAGCGGGGTGCCACGTGAACCAACGGGAAGTGCATACGCACACAGAGAGCTTTTCGCAGGCGCTGAGGGCAGCTCTCCGGGAAGATCCGGATGTCATTATGGTTGGTGAGATGCGTGATTTGGAAACCATTTCACTCGCGATTACAGCAGCGGAAACCGGGCACCTGGTGTTGGCAACTCTTCACACTGGCAGCGCCGCCCGGACACTGGACCGGATTCTGGATGTGTTCCCGACGGAGCAGCGTGAACAGATTCGAATCATGGTGGCAGAATCGCTGCGTGGAGTCATTTCGCAGCAACTCGTTCCCAAGAAAGATGGCACCGGTCGGGAACTGGCTCTTGAGCTGTTGGTAAATACTCCTGCGGTCGCCTCTTTGATTCGAGATGGAAAAACATTCATGCTTCCGGGTGTGATGCAGACCGGTAAAAATGTCGGCATGATCATGATGGATGACGCTCTCGCTGATCTTTACAATGAAGGGAAGATTTCGGGCGATGAGGCCATTGGCCGAGCCCTCGACCCCGGAACCCTTCGTCAAACCCTTGGTATCTAACCCTCTCCTAATTTTTACTCCTTTTTTGTCATGGCTGTTATTGACCAATACTTTCAACACCTCGTTTCCGGCGGAGGTTCCGACCTCCACCTGAGTGAAGGGCAACCTCCGAAAATGCGCGCCCACGGTGCCGTATCCCCGATTGCAGAGGGCGTGCTTGAGCATGCGACGATTGACCACATGCTCCGGGAAATTTGCGACCCGAAGGCTTATGAGCGTTTCCTTGAAAAAGGTGATCTCGACTTCGCCTACGAGATGGATGAAGAGTCGCGTTTTCGCTGTAACTACTTTAAGCAGAAGAATGGTTTGGGAGCGGTTTTCCGTCTGATTCCCACCGAGATCAAAACGATCCAGGAGCTGAATCTCCCGGATACGATCGAGACCTTTGGTGATCTGCGAAGCGGCTTGGTGCTGGTTACCGGGCCTACCGGTTCCGGTAAGTCGACGACGCTGGCTGCGCTGATGGACTACATCAATCGGACCTATGCTCGACACATCATTACCGTGGAGGAGCCGATTGAATTTGTGCACCGTAACAAAAAATCAACAATCACGCAGCGCGAGGTTCCGATACACTGTCCTTCGTTCGCCGATGGTTTGCGTGCTTCGCTTCGGGAAGATGCGGATATTGTGCTGGTGGGCGAGATGCGTGATTTGGAAACCATTTCATTGGCTCTGACCGCGGCTGAAACCGGGTTGTTGGTGTTTGGTACGTTGCATACAAACAATGCCCGGAAGACTGTCGACCGATTGGTTGATGTGTTTCCCTCAGACCAGCAATCTCAAGTCCGAACCATGTTGGCGGGATCGCTGCGTGGTGTGGTGGCGCAGTTGCTGCTGAAACGGGAAGATAAACCCGGGCGGGTAGCCGTGAATGAGATTTTGGTCGCGACTCCGGCGGTGAGTGCGGTGATTCGGGAAGGGGCGACGCAGAAGCTGTACGACATCATTACCGGTGGTAAAGAGTATGGTATGCAGTTCATGGATGACGCAATTTGGGAAAAATTGGTCGGTGGGATGGTGTCTCCTTTGGAGGCATACATGAAGGCGATCGACAAATCCCGCTTCCGTGCAGCGTTGCCACCCGAACACCAGGAGTTGGGGAATTCCGGCGGCGGGACTGAGTAAAATTACTATTCAGTCTTCCTACGCCAGGATGTCTTTCACGATGTGTCCATGGACATCCGTGAGGCGATAGTTTCTGCCCTGGAATTTGTAAGTCAGGCGTTCATGCTGGATGCCCATCTGATGAAGAATGGTCGCGTGTAAATCGTGCACGCTGACTGGTTTTTCGACGATGTTGTAGCCGTAATCGTCGGTTTTTCCGTAGGTGGTGCCTCCTTTTATGCCGCCGCCGGCCATCCAGATGCTGAAGCAACGAGGGTGGTGATCCCGACCGTAGCTGGTTTCAGAGAGATTACCCTGACAATAAACGGTTCGCCCGAATTCACCGCCCCAGATAACCAAAGTTTCATCGAGTAGCCCGCGTTGCTTGAGGTCGGTGATCAGACCGGCACTGGCCTGATCGGTTTCTTTGCATCGCTGACGCAGTTGCTTGGGTAGACCACCATGGGTATCCCAGCCCCGGTGAAATAATTGAACAAACCTCACACCACGCTCGGAGAGTTTGCGAGCCATCAAAACATTGTGAGCATAGGTGCCGGGTTTTCTGGCGTCTTCGCCGTACAGCGTAAATGTGTGTTCCGGCTCCTTGCTCAGATCGGTCAGCTCCGGAACGGAACTCTGCATCCGATAAGCCATCTCATACTGCGCAATACGAGTGCGAATTTCGGGATCACCAAATTCGGCGAAGCGCATCTCGTTGATCGCACCGATGTGGTCCAGCGTTTTGCGCCGAACTGAATTGGAAAGACCGTCCGGGTTGGAAAGATACAGCACCGGGTCCTTTCCCGATCGGAAGCGAACCCCTTGATGTTCCGAAGGTAAAAATCCAGCTCCCCAAAGGCGATCATACAGAGCCTGGCCGCCACGATTGGAGGTCATGGCAACGAAGGCCGGAAGGTTCTCGTTTTCGCTCCCCAGCCCGTAACTCATCCACGCACCAATACTGGGGCGACCGGCGAGTTGAAATCCGGTTTGGAAAAACGTGATAGCGGGGTCGTGATTGATCGCGTCGGTATGCATGGACCGAACTACGGCAATATCATCAGCGACCTTCCCCAGATACGGGAGAGTCTCCGCATTCATTTCGATGCCGCTATCGCCGAATTTCTGAAATGGAAAGATCGACCGGGCGACCGGGAACGAACTCTGACCTGCCGTCATGCCCGTGAGTCTTTGGCCATTGAATATTGAATCAGGCACTTCTTTGCCGTGCACTTCATTCAGGTGCGGCTTGTGATCAAACAGGTCGTGTTGGGGCGGTCCACCACTTTGAAAAAGGTAAATGATTCGTTTGGCTTTCGGCGCAATCTTCTTATAGCTCGCACCGATGCTGTCCTGATTGAGAAGTGAAGCAAGCGCAATGCCACCAAGCCCCTGCGAACTGCTGGAAAGAAAACTGCGGCGGCCGATTGGGTTGCTCATGGATAAAGGAAAGTTCGCACAGATTTGTTCCTCATCTATTGCGCATCTGAGCCTTCTTTTGTTCGTTAAATCCGCAGTTGAGCCTGTTGAGAAAAACTGTTACGCAGAGAGATGCATTTCTTTACGCGGCTATTCTTTCTTCTTGTTGGACTCCTGTCCTTCGCAACAGCGGCAGAAAAGCCGAACATCGTTTACATTATTTGTGACGACCTTGGCTACGGCGATATTCAATGCCTGGCCCCTGAGACTTCCAAAATCCCAACACCTCATTCAGATCAGCTGGCTGCGGAGGGGATGACCTTTACTGATGCCCATTCGGGTTCGTCTGTTTGCACCCCGACCCGGTATGGTGTGATGACGGGACGCTATTCATGGCGCACTCGTCTTCAGAAAGGGGTGGTTACCGGATTTGCTCCCTGCCTCATCGATAAGGATCGGCCGACAGTTGGAGGTTTTCTCAAAGACCAGGGCTATCACACCGCCATTATCGGAAAATGGCACCTGGATTTTCAATATCTCGATCCCGAATCCGGGGAAGCATACTCGCCAAAGAATCACAAAACTCCGCCGGTCGGAGCGAAGATTCCCGATGGTCCCGTTGATCGTGGATTCGACTACTATCATGGCTTTCATCACGCGCGGAATATGGAGGCTGTAATCGAGGATGATAAGGTGATCGCGCACGACCCCGTGGAAAACATGCTGCCGCGCCTGACGGAAAAATCGGCTGCGTACATCGATTCCCGAAAAGGAAAAGAGGAACCGTTTTTTCTATACGTGCCTTTGGGTTCACCGCATACGCCGATTGTCCCGACAGGGAAGTGGAAAGGGAAAAGCGGTCTGGGTGATTATGGGGACTTCGTGATGCAAACCGACAACGTAGTCGGCGAGATTACCGATGCTTTGGAGAGGAATGGTTTTGCCGATAACACTTTGGTTATCTTCACTAGCGACAATGGTTGTTCGAAAGCTGCGGGCATCGAAGATCTGGCGGAAAAAGGGCATATCGTGAGTGCTCATTTGCGCGGATCCAAAGCAGACCTTTGGGATGGTGGTCACCGAATTCCCTTTCTGGTGAAATGGCCCGGGAAGGTGAAGGCGAATTCAACCAACGATCAGTTGATCTGCTTGACCGATCTATTCGCAACAGTAGCAGATATTGTCGATGCCGATGTCCCGTCCGGGAGTTGCGAAGACAGCGTAAGTTTCCTGCCTGCTCTGTCGGGTGAGAAAATCGAATCAACTCGTAATGGTGTGATTCATCATTCCATCTCCGGCCACTTTGCCTACCGAAAGGACAATTGGAAACTGATGCTGGCAAAGGCATCCGGTGGCTGGACAAAACCCGGAGAAGGGCAGGCAAAGGCTGATTGGCCGAAGGGACAGCTCTACGATATGAAGGCTGACGTCGGCGAGCAGAATAATCTGTTTGAGAAAAAGCCGGAGAAAGTCGCAGAGCTTCTGAAGCATCTGGAAGAAGATGTGAATCGCGGCCGCAGTACGGCAGGGCCGGATTCAAAAAACGACGTGGATGAGATCAAACTGTGGAAGAACGAAAAAGGGTCTCCGTCAGGAAAGCAAGCAGCAGGTCAACAGGCGGTGGCTGCACCCAAAAAACCGAAAGGCGGAAAGCGGCCCAATTTCCTTTTCATCATCGTCGACGACCAGTCGCCTTTTGATTTCAAATTTTACAACCCGGACTCGACTCTCGATGCACCGGTTCTCGAGAAGCTTGCTGCTGAATCAATGGTGTTCGATGGCGCCTATCACATGGGCTCCTATTCCGGCGCCGTCTGTCGTCCCTCGCGACACATGGTGATGACAGGTAGAACCGTCTGGAATCTCAGGGACCGAAAGAAGGGAGCTAAAAAGGGTGAAGCGATGCCCGCGGAAGTGCAGGAGCAGGTTGATAACTGCATGGCAGCGATTTTCAACCGGGCTGGATATGACACCATGCGCACCTGCAAGAAAGGCAACAGTTTCGAGTTGGCTAACCAACAGTTCACAGTCGTGAAGGACGCGACCAAAAGGGGACCAACCGAGGAGGACGGGAGTGCCTGGCATGCGCAGCAAGTGCTGGACTACCTGGGTGAAAGGGAGAAGACCAAAGATCAGGATCCTTTTCTCATCTATTATGGATTTTCCCATCCTCACGATCCGCGCCCGGGCCCACCGGAGCTGATGAAAAAATACCACGCAGTAAATCACAAAGACAAACAGAACCCCATCAGCTTGAATGAAAAGGCTCCGCCATTGCCGGGGAATTGGCTTCCCGCTCATCCGTTTCATCATGGGCATCCGAAACTGCGTGACGAGGTCGCTGTCGATGGTGTCTGGGAATGGCGCGACGAAGGCACGATCCGGAACGAAATTGGTCGCCAATATGCCTGTAGCGAAAATATCGATATTCAAGTTGGGCGGGTGCTGAAGAAGTTGGAAGCGATGGGGGAGTTGGACAACACCTACATCTTTTACACCGCTGATCATGGCATGGCTATTGGCCGTCATGGATTGCAGGGAAAACAAAATCTCTACGAACATACCTGGCGGGTTCCATTTCTGGTCAAAGGCCCCGGCATCGCTCCCGGATCACGAGCACAGGGGAATATCTACCTGCTGGATGTGCTGGGAACGCTTTGCGATTTGGCTGGGATCGACACGCCGCCCTCGATCGAGAGCAAAAGCTTCCGCCCGGTTTTAGAAGGGGAAAAACAAACAGTCCGGGATGTTCTCTATGGTGTTTATGCGGGCGGAACCAAGCCTGGAATTCGGGCAGTCCGGAAGGGTGATTGGAAGCTGGTCAAGTGGGACGCATTGGATGGAGAAATCCGGAAAACCCAGCTCTTCAATTTGAAAGAAAATCCGCATGAGTTTCTCGGTAGCCACCAGGATCAAGGAGTCCAAAAGCTGACGGGAACCTCCCCGAATAAAAACCAGCGCAATCTTGTTTCGATCAAGAAGCACGCGGCCAAACTGAAAGAAATGGAAGCCTTGCTGGCTGCTGAAATGAAACGGCTCGGTGATCCGTATCCGCTATGGAATCAGGAAGCTGCTGAGTAAGAAAATTATCCTTTATCGTCATGAATACTACTCTTCGAAAAGCGCTGACCTTCTTCATAGCCGTATGTGTGACAGTGTCGGCTGAAGCCCAAAAGAAAAAGGGAAATCCTGCCTTTGAAAAAGTGACTGATGTCGAAGGTTTGCCACGAGTTCTTCTGATCGGGGACTCGATTTCTATCGGTTACACCGTTTCGGCGAGGGATGGATTGAAAGGCAAAGCCAACGTTCACCGAATCCCAACTAATGCGGGACACACGGGAATGGGCATCGCCGGCTTGCCCAAATGGCTCGATGAAGAAAAGGGCAAATGGGATGTGATCCACTTCAACTGGGGGCTTTGGGATCTGTGCTACCGCAACCCAGAGTCAAAGACTCAGGGGAACCGGGACAAAGTCAATGGCACGCTGACGCATACCATTGAAGAATACACTGCCAACCTGGAGACGATCGTATCATCTTTGAAAAAAACCGGGGCTACTTTGATTTTCGCAACGACCACTCCAGTGCCCGAAGGCGAAGCCGGCCGCAAACTCGGTGACGACAAAAAATACAACGACGCCGCAAAGGCCGTGATGAAGAAACACGGCATCGCGATCAACGATTTGAATGCGGTGATGAAAGGGAAAATGGGCGAGTATGGAATACGCCCCGGCGACGTTCATTTCACGCCGGAAGGCTCCGAAGTTTTGGGGCAGCAAGTCGCCAAGGCAATCGAGGCAGAATTGTGAAAGCGGCTTAATCCACGGGAAGCCACTGAACCGCATCGATAATTACGTAGCCGTCGGCGCCTTCATTGCTTACGGTGACGGAAGCGGTTTTCCCTTTCTCAAAAGAAAAGGTTCCGAGGGGATGCAGCAGTTTCTCCACTGCAGCGGTTTTCTTTTGGTTTACCGTCACTTCCTTCTCACCACCGGCGTGTAAAATGGTAACCTTCACATTGCTGGCACGATTGGTGTTTTGCGGATAGGCGAGTCTGACTTCATATTTTCCGCTCTTTTCGATTTTGGCATCAAATCGGGCACTGGCTTTTCCGTCTTTGGCGGCATTGTCGTGTTGATAGCCGTAACCCAGAAACACATCTGACGAGGCGCTCGACTTCCAGTCTCCTGTCCGAATGGCTTTCTCGTCATCGACGAGAATTCCGCCCAGTGCTTTTGGATCGACTCCGCGGGAGGACAGCATCAAGTCCATCTCCAGAATCTGGCCATCCTTCTCCAATCGCTTTCTCAATTCCTTGTAATCCACCTCCTGAACCGGCACTCCATCGTCGATTGCCATCGCAGCGGCGGTGGCAGCGCTTTGCGCCAGAATCATGAACACCGGTTCCATCCGAATTGAGCCAAAAGCAATGTGAGTGCTCGACACACAAACCGGCACTAGGAGATTTTCGCACTCATCCTGTTTTGGCACCAGAGAGCCGTAGGCAATTTCGTAGGGACCTTTGGTTTTGACTCCAACGTCACCTTCGTTTTGCACATAACCTTCCGGAGTGATGTAGCGCTGCGTGTTGTGGGAATCGATGGTGTAGGAACCCATGCCGACCGAATCGGGAGTGGGCCGTTTTTTCAACAGCTCGTTCTCGGTCATCACATAGTCGCCGATCATACGGCGCGCTTCGCGGATGTAGAGCTGATGCGACCAGTTTCCGTTGTCGGTAAATTCATCCTTTGGCAGTCCCCATTTCTGCATCTCCTCCTGCACGTCCTTCGGCACGCGAGGATCATTGGCGATAAACCAAAGCCATCCCTTCTGGTAGGTCTCGTGCTCTTTGATGATCTCACGCCGCTTTTCATAGCTGCCTTCGGGGTAGTCGTAATTATAGCCAATGTTGTCGGTGGAAAACGGGCCGTGGTTATTGGTATCCGTCTTGTGATTCGGCAGCGGATCAAACTTGTGAAAGGTCTCGCGCCAGCCGGCATCAAAAATACGCAACAGCAATTCGTACTGCGATGGATCATATCCGTCGGGCTTGGGAAACGGGATTCGGTTTTCCGGATTGTTGGTTAAACACATGCGAAAGCAGTAAGCCTGAATCTTCTTGTCACCGGCTCCGTATTCTCCCGGATGGTCCGGATTAATCCTCGCCAGGACGCCACTCGAGGGATCGCCGGGAACTTTGTAAGGGCTGATCTTTTCTTTTACCGCTCCGAAGTGGTGTCGGTGATGCAACACTCCAGTCTGCACTCCATTCCAATCTTCCTGATAATCCTTGATGCCTTCCCGACCTACATGATAACTCACACCGGCAGCGGCGATCAGGTCACCCTCGTAGGTCGTATCGAGAAACATTTTTCCAGCATAGGTTTTGCCGCTGAGAGTGGTGATCGAAACGATGCGCCCGTCTTTCATTTTCACTCCCTTCTCCCGGTCGAGCCACTCATCCCGGTGCACAGTGAGGTCGAACTCACTCACGTAGTCTTCGAAAACTTTTTCGGCGACTGAGGGTTCGAAAATCCACATCGTTCGATTCTCGCCATCCATCGCCTTGGTGCCCTGACCGCGATTGCCATACGTTTCTTTGTCCTGCCACTTCCAGGTCTCCGGCTTCTGGTATTCCTTCCAGACTCGATGGTAAAAGTCGCGGGCCAAACCTCCGATCACCGATTTGTTTCCTGTGTCGGTCCAGCCGAGACCGCCGCTGCTCAGTCCACCAAGGTGTTTATCCGGACTGACGATTACCACTGACTTATTCATTTGCCTGGCTTGAACCGCAGCCGTCACAGCCGCAGAAGTCCCGCCATAAATGACAATATCGTATTCGGGGTCAGCAGCCTGCCCGAGGCCGAATAGTGATACTAACGCAATGGAAACAATTAAAGTCTTCACGTACGGAAAATAACGAAGGCCGATCGAAAAGTCTATTCCCCTGATTCCGCTCCTGAAGAATGAGATTCCATCTCATCAATATTGAGCAGGATATCTCGTTGGTTTCGTGTTTGGGAATCGTAACCTTGAGAAAGACAACAAATAAATATGAGTAACACCGTCGCAGGAAATCCCGCCACCGAAACGAGCATCGAACAAATTGCCGCCGGTTTGAATCAACTGGTTGCCGACAATTATGGTCTGATGGCGCAGCTGCACCTGGCCCACTGGAATGTCGAAGGGAGCGATTTCTTCCAACTGCATGAGGCGTTTCAATCGCAATACGAAGAAGTATTTGGAGCGATCGACGACATTGCCGAGCGGGTTCGTGCGCTCGATTGCTACTCTGCCGGTGGCCTGAAAAATTTTGCCAAAATGAGCCGGGTCGAAGAAGCCGCATCCGAGAGCCCAATGGATTCGAAAGAATGGGTAGCATCGATCATAGCCGCCCACGAAGTGGTGATGGAAGGCGCCCTTGAGCTACGCAAGCTGGCCTCCGAATCCGGCGATGCCGAAACCGAAGATCTCCTGATCGGGAGAATTAGTTCCCACCAGAAAACCGTCTGGTTTCTGAAGAGCTTTCTGCGCTAAGAGCGAAACCCAACAGGGTTTAGTCGCAGATTTAACAGGGTATGGTCGCGGACCTAACCCTGTTTGGTCCCGTCGAATCGCGAAGAAACGATGCCCCGCAAAGGCATCGTTTTTTTGGGGCTGAGCGAATTGTGGCAACGCCCAAATCGGGCCACTTTTTTGTTGGCAATTATCTCAATAAAGGCGTATTGAGTCTCATTAGCTATAAAATGAAGAAGATACTCTTTCTCGCCCTGGCGGTTTTTTCGTCGTCTCTCGCTGCAACTGCGGCTGAACTCACTCTTTACAGTCATCGTCACTACGAGGCGGATGAAGTGCTGTTCGCGAAGTTTTCGGAAAAGACAGGCATCAAGGTCAATGTGGTCAAGGCCAGCGCCGATGAACTGATCGAGCGACTGAAAGCCGAAGGCGAAAACTCGAAGGCGGATATCCTGATCACCGCCGATGCGGGCAGACTTGAGCGCGCCAAGACGGCTGGACTTTTGCAGCCGGTGAAATCGGACG
>JAHDCN010000477.1 GCA_020629815.1 Verrucomicrobiota bacterium | reverse complement strand
ATCTCGATGGCCTTGGCCTTGTCTTCGCCGTCGTAGTCCCAGAATTCCTGAATCACCGCTTCGACCTTCGGGAAATCTTCGCCATTGTCACCGACCCGGGTGCGCAATTCAGCGAGACGCTTTTTCAGATCTTTCACTACCCCGGCATACTCCGGATTATCGTATTCGTTGACGTTTTCATCGGGATCTTTCTGCATGTCGTAGAGCTCCCAGGCTGGTGGCGTCTGATACTCGCCCTTGTAGTCGCAGGCGTAGTAGAAAATCAGCTTGTGGTCCTTGGTGCGGATGCCGACGTGAGCCGGGTTGTCGTGGTGCGCCATGTGCATCCAGTAGCGGTAGTAGGCTTCCTGTTTCCAGCCCTCAGGTTCCTTGCCGGTTTCACAGACTGCTTTGAAGCTGCGTCCCTGCATGTAGTCGGGCGTTTTCACTCCAGCGAAATCGAGCATGGTCGGACCGTAGTCGACGTTCTCAACAATGGCGTCGGTGCGCTGGCCAGCCTTGATGGTTTTCGGGTAGCGAATCAGGAACGGCATGCGCATGGATTCTTCATACATCCAGCGCTTGTCCTGGTAGTCGTGCTCACCGAGCATAAAGCCCTGATCGCCGGTGTAGATGATCACGGTGTTGTCCAGCTCGCCGATTTCTTCGAGGTAGGCAAACAGACGAGCGAGGTTGTCGTCGATTCCCTTCACACAACGAAGAAACTTTTTCAGGTAGGCGTTGTAGGCGAGCTTCTTGATCTCGGCATCGCTGTGATCAGCCGGGTTGTAGTTTTCCGGATACTCGGCGGGAAACATTGGGGGAAGATCCTTCGAGTAGGAGCGGCGTGGATTGCGGTCTCCGACTGAGGTGCCGATGTGGGCAAACAGGTTGTTGTTATAACCAAGAGTGGCGATGGAGCCAAACTTCGGCTGATTTTCCGGCCACATGTTGTCGGGCTCAGGAATGTCGATGTCGGCAAGATAGCTTTCGTAGCGCTCGGCGTTTTCGAAATAATCATGCGGCGCCTTGTAGTGATGCATCAGGAAGAAGGGCTGGTCCTCTTTGCGGCCCTCCTTCAGCCACTCCAGAGCGATGTCGGTGATCGCATCAGAGGAGTGAGTGTTGTCTTTCTTGATCACATTGTTGGGCCACTTTTTATCGCCCCGAACCCGGAACTCAGGATTGAAGTATTTTCCCTGTCCGGGCAGCACCGTGTAAAAATCGAAAGCAGCCGGTTCGACTTTCAGGTGCCACTTGCCGATCATTGCAGTTTGGTAACCAGCCTTCTTCATTTCGATGGCGAGGAACTGGTTCTCCGGCTCGACTTTTCCGCCCAAATCGTAGGAACCGTTGGTGTGGGCATATTGCCCGGTCAGAACACAGGCCCGGCTCGGCGAACAAATCGAGTTGGTGCAAAAGGCGTTTTCAAACAGCATGCCTTCCTTCGCCAGGCGGTCGATCGTCGGAGTCGGATCCAGCGTTGCCAATCGACTGCCGTAGGCGCCGACCGCATGCGCCGCGTGATCGTCGGACATGATGTAGAGAATGTTGGGCTTATCGGCAGACTGGGCCAAAGCCGGAACGAGTGATCCGATTGCGAGCAGGAAAAGCTTCCAATGTTTCATGATTCCAGCGTCGCTGAAAAAAGACAATCCGTCTTGTGACGAACTGACTTTTTTTGGTATTTTTCAGACATGTCGAAATCTGAATGCGGTGTCACGGAATTGCTGAAGAGTCCTGTTTCCTCAGCTTTGCAGGCTCTGTTTGAGCATGTGCCCGGAGTGTTCTTTTTTGTCAAAGACAAGGGTGGGCGATTTGTTCACGCAAACGCTGCCTTAGTGCAACGACTGGGCTTACGCGAACTGGCTGAGCTGGTAGGAACTTCGGATTACGATCGCTATCCGGCGCAGGTGGCGGACCAGCTGCGCGCGGGTGACGAGCAGATCATGCGCTCGGGAAAACCGTTGATCGATCACCTTGAGGTCTTGTTCGACCAAATGGGCCGACTGGAATGGTTTTCCACTACCAAGCATCCGGTTTTTTCTAAAACTGGAGAGGCCCTCGGAGTAGTCGGCATCACCCGCAGCTATTCGGCGCGCAAGAATCACCAATTTCACAATCTGGCTGCCGGTCGGGCGATCGACTTTATTTGCGAACATCCCACCGAGGCTTTGCGGGTGACGGCAATTGCGAAGAAATTCGGCATTTCCGAGCGGCAGCTGAATCGGCAGTTCCTCAGCCTGGTGAAGTTGCCGCCGCGCGAGTTCATTGTTCGTTCCCGGGTGCAGGCGGCGACCGTGGACCTCAAGGATTCCGATGAATCCATTGCGTCGATTGCGGAAAAATTTGGATTTTGTGATCAAAGTGCCTTTACCAAGCAGTTTCGCCGAATTATGGGAAC
>JAHDCN010000040.1 GCA_020629815.1 Verrucomicrobiota bacterium | reverse complement strand
AAACTGATGTTTCAAAGCGGGTGGGTGAAACTGGGCTGGGCGACAGATCAATATCCAGAATGGTGGCCGGACCACACGGCGATGACTTTTCACTATTTCACACAGCCTATCCCTACCTGGACTGCGTGGTGGGCACATCAGTTGCCGGATTGGTTTCAGAAATTTTCGATTTGGCCGATGTATTTCGTTGAATTGGCACTGCCGTTTTTTGTGTTTTTCGGCAAGCCGGGTCGGCTCATTGCGGCGGTCGGATTCATTGCCTTGATGGTGCTGATTTTGTTAACCGGGAATTACACCTACTTCAACTGGCTGACGATAGTGATTTCGCTGCCGCTGATTGCCGATCGCTATTGGCCGCGAAAACGGCTTCGCTTGCTGCGGGTTGAGATCGAGTCGGTGCAAGCGAAGCCGCTTTCACGTCGCGAAAGAATTCAAGCTGCCGTCCTGGCTCCAGTATTCCTGCTTTTGTTTGCTTTAAACTACCAGGTTCTGGCCCGCGACTTTCACCGAGCTCCGATTCCCTTGCTGAAAGCCGACCTTTCACCCCGGTGGTTGGATGCACTGGCCGGGAAGACACAGCCGTTTATGATCACTTCCGGCTATGGCTTGTTTCGGACCATGACGACTACCCGGCCGGAGATTATTCTCGAGGGTAGCCTGGATGGCAAAGAGTGGCAGGCCTATGACTTTCACTGGAAACCGGATGAACTAAACGAAAAGCCCCGGTTTGTTGCGCCTCATCAGCCACGAGTGGCGTGGCAGTTGTGGTTCGCCGCCCTGGAAGGCCAGTATGATCCGCAGAGCAGAAATGCGCGTTGGCTGCAATCGCTGTTACCGAAGTTACTTAACCATGACTCGTCCGTGAACTCACTATTTCGGAATCAGCCATTCGCGGATCAACCACCGAAATACCTGCGGGCCCGGCTGTTTCACTACGAATTCACCAATCGACGGGAGCGTAAGGCTTCGGGAAACTGGTGGCGACGAAAGGTGATCGGCGACTACCTGCCGATAGTGAATATTTCGCGCCAGTAGTGGCGCTCGCTCAAGCCGCTTTGCGAATCGCCTGCAGCACGACACTGAGATTGACTCTGCCGCGAAACTCGTTGCGGTCGATGGTGTAGGCGATGTCCCATGGTGGACGGGGCAGTTCCAGCTGGACTGAATTGAAGTAGATCGCCTCCTGGAAATGGTGGCCTTGCGTAAGCCGAAACTTCAAGTGTTTGTCTTTGATGATACGTGGTTCACCCGCAGGCTCTACAGCCCGGCTCATGAAGACAGGCTGAGGATTATTTGCACCAAAGGGGTGCAGCAATTCGTAGCTGTCGAGCAGGTTCAAGGAGAGCTCGGAAAAATCCAACTCTGCGTCTATTTGTTGCTTTGGTGTAAGCACATCACCTTGCACTTGAGATGCAACATTTTCGGAAAAGAGCTCGCGGAAGGCTTCCAGCCGGTCTTCGTACAAGGTAACGCCGGCAGCCATATCATGCCCACCGCCGGTTTCGATCACTTCGCGCGATGCATCGAGCGCAGTGACCAGGGAAATGCCTTCGACACTGCGTCCACTGCCTTTGCCTTCGCCATCTTCGCCGAAACCGATCACAAAAGTTGGGCGGTGATACTGTTTACAAATTCTCGATGCAACAATGCCCACCACTCCCGGATGCCAGCCGCGCGATCCTACTACAATACACACTGACCTTTGTTCCGGTGGCAGGGCTTGAATCATTTTTTCCGCCTCTTCGCGGGTATTCATTTCCAGCGTCTGCCGCTCCCGATTCTGTGCGTCGAGAAATTCTGCCAGCTCATGCGATTGCCGAACGTCCTGACTCAGCAGGAGGTTGAGTGAATCTACAGCTGTATCAATGCGCCCGGCGGCGTTTAAACGGGGACCGAGACGAAAACCGACATCGTGAGAAGTCGCCGGTGAGCCTACGTGAGATACCTTCTTCAGCTCGCGAAGTCCCGGGTGAATAGTGCGGTCGAGTTGCATAAGCCCGCGACGGGCAAAAATCCGGTTCTCCTCCACGAGAGGGACGATGTCTGCGATGGTAGCCAAGGCTACGAGATCAAGGAAGTCCTTTAGATCGAACCCCGGAATCGGCCGTGTTTTCAGCAGGGCGTGCGCGATCTTGAAGACGACTCCTCCGGTGCATAGATAGTGAAAATCATCACCCATCTTTGGATTCACCAAAGCCACACAATCAGCTACTCCATTAATGGAAGGTTCGTGGTGGTCCAAAACAATCAAGTCGATGCCTTGCTCGGACAGCATTTTTGCCTCGTCACGGGAATTGGTGCCGCAATCGGCCGCGATAAACAAACCCGGTGGTTCTGAACCGTTGATAGACCGCTCGATGCCTTCTTCACTGAGACCATAACCCTCTTCAAGACGGGTGGGGACATAGCAAGCGGGCTGCAAGCCATATGCTTCGAGAATGTAGCTTAGTAGTGCTACGGAACTGACGCCATCGACGTCGTAGTCGCCGTAGAGAATCACTTTCTCTCCTTCATCAACAGCAGTGAATATGCGCTGAATCGCTGATGCTACTCCGGGAATTTGGAAGGGGTCGCTTAAATCTTTGAGCCTCGGATACAGGAATCGCTCCAAATCGTCGAATTCGGTAAATCCACGCTGCAGAGCTAGTGATACTACGACAGGGGCCAGTCCGAAATGCTCCGCGTAATCGCGAACCACCTGGCTATCCGGAGTCGGTTCTACCACCCATTTTTGCTTCGCGGGCATACAAAATTCTAAGCAGATCGCGAAGGGTGTAAAGCAAGGCGTGGCTCAAAGCACGTCTTTTTTCCAGAATGATACATTTTTCTCAATCCGGCTTTTTCTGAAGAGTTCCAGGATCAAGCGCATCAGCGTGGCTTCGACTATCTCAATTGGCGATCTGGAGATCAGTTCTACTTCATTGCGAGACACAGTCGGTTGGTAATCCCGCCAGCCAGGCTTTTCATCGATTTTTGCTAGAAAAAGAAAAGGCGCTGCCAAGTGACAGCGCCTTTCGGTTTGAGTTTCGCAATAAACTTTAGAAAATCACTCTTCTTCACCGGCGGTGCCATCCATCGCGGCTTTGACTTCGGTTTCGATCTCCGCATACAGAGCCTCGTCGGCCTTCAATGCAGTCTTCGCGGCATCTCTACCCTGTGCCAATTGACTGCCTTTGTAGCTGATCCAGGATCCGCGCTTCTGGAGAATCTCATGCTCAATCGCCAGATCAAGCAGGGAGCCTACGGCAGATATACCTTCGTTGAACATGATGTCGAATTCCGCCTCACCATAAGGAGGTGCTACCTTATTCTTCACCACTTTCAAGCGAGTGCGATTTCCTGCCGGGCTTCCATCGGATCCTTTAATTGTTGCGGTGCGTCGAATATCACAACGGACCGAGCTGTAAAATTTCAATGCCCGACCACCGGGTTGCGTTTCCGGATTACCAAACATAACGCCGACTTTCTCCCGAATCTGGTTCGTGAAAATCACCACCGTGCGAGCCTTGGCAATGATCGAGGTGAGTTTCCGCATCGCAGCACTCATGAGTCGAGCCTGGGCACCAACGGTTGCATCACCAATTTCCCCATCGAGTTCCTGTTTGGTTACCAAAGCCGCTACTGAGTCGAGCACGATGACATCCATCGCGTTGGAACGGACGAGTGTCTCGACAATCCGCAACGCCTCTTCACCGGAACTTGGTTGAGAAACGAGAAGTTCGTCGAGGTTCACTCCCAGCCTACCGGCGTATTGTGGGTCGAGGGCGTGTTCCACATCAACGAACGCAGCCAGTCCACCCATTTTCTGAGCTTGTGCAATTACTGTGAGCGTGAGTGTTGTTTTACCGGAGGATTCGGGTCCGTATACTTCCACAATTCGTCCCCGAGGAAAACCTCCGGCACCCAGAGCACGATCAATCAGAAGGTTGCCGGTAGGGATTGTTTCAACGTCAAGGCCGCGCTCTTCGCCCATGCGCATGATGGCAGCTTCGCCATAGTCTTTTTGAATTTGAGAAATAGCGAGGTCGAGGTTCTTTGCGCGAGCTGCGGTGAGTCGGTCTTTTTCTTTATCTGCTTTTGATGCCATTGGGTCTGGTGCGGTTGAGGATGCTTTCGTGGCTTCCGCCGTAACCGAACCCTTGTCGGCCGCTTTTTCAACAGGATTAGGAGTCGACTTTTTCGCTTTCGTGGAACCTGCACTTTTTTTCTTTTCATCAGCAGCCTTCGCTGTGGCTGCTTTGCTGGGTTTTTGATTGGATTCTTCTTTTGTGGGCGCTTCTACCATTGTGTTGTTGGGTTTGTTTGCGCTTACTGTATTTAAGACTGTTCAAAAGTCTAGTGAAAAAAATACCAGTGGAGAAAAAGACACTATTTTGGTGTGGAAAGAAAAGCGAAATTGATTTCCGGAAACGGCGTCCTACACTATGCGCGGCTTGTTCCAAACGCTTGATCCCATGCGCATTCTATCCGGTATTCAACCCAGCGGCTCTCCTCACATAGGCAACTATTTTGGCATGATGGAGCCAGCGATTCGCCTTCAGGAGGAGGGGGAAGCTTTTTACTTTATCGCCGATTACCACTCCCTCACCTCTATCCATAGTGGAGAGGAGTTGCGGGAGAACGTGCGCAATCTGGCTATTGATTTTCTGGCTTGTGGGCTCGATCCGGAAAAGGCCACTTTCTGGCGCCAGTCTGATGTCCCGGAGGTGACTGAGTTGACCTGGATATTGAGCTGTGTCACTCCCATGGGTCTGCTGGAACGTTGTGTTTCTTACAAAGACAAGATCGCGCAGGGAATTTCACCTTCTCATGGTCTCTTTGCTTATCCGGTTTTGCAGGCAGCTGATATCCTGATTTTCGATTCGAATCTTGTACCTGTAGGTAAGGATCAGAAGCAACATCTGGAGGTGACGCGTGATGTCGCTCAGAAGTTCAACGACCGGTATGGCGAGGACCTGCTTGTAATTCCGGAGCCACGGATTCGAGAGGAAACAGCGGTAGTTCCAGGTCTCGACGGTCAGAAAATGTCGAAAAGCTATGATAATTCGATCCTGCTTTTTGAGGAAACGGAAAAGAAGCTGCGGAAAAAGATCATGAAGATCGTCACCGATTCCACTCCGGTGGAAGATCCAAAAGATCCGGAGGGCAGCTACCTGATTCAGTTGTATTCGCTAGTGGCCAGTAGTGATGAGGTGAAAAAAATGGAAGCTTGTTTCCGTGCAGGCGGACAGGGATACGGTCACTACAAGCAGCAGGTATTTGAGAAATTGCGCGATCACTTTGCACCTATGCGGGAGAAGCGAGAGAAACTGGCCGCAGATACCGACTACGTAGATGGCGTTCTGGAAGACGGTGCGAAAAGAGCCGGCGAAAAGGCGAGAGAAGTATTGGATCGGGTGCGTTCTGCGGTAGGGATGTGACCTCCTCGTCCATGCTACTGTCGAACTGTGGGGTAATCCTTTCGGTTTACGCTTTCTCCTTTCCCCCTTATATTCGAACCCTCAACCAAAAGCATGGACACACTTAAAGCGATTTTTACTCACTGGTTCTTCTGGGGTTTCCTGGCGGGCTTCTTTCTCTGTATCCTTTCCATTGTTGCTCATTTCAAAACCAAGCGGGAGTTGAAGCGGCTGAAAGGCCATCTCAGCGATAAGCTCGAATTGGAAGCGGAAAAAATGACGTCGATGAAGAAGGATATTGCTGATCTCAAAGAGGAGAACGACAACCTTCGCGTTAAAATTAACAGCGGTCGGGTGCAGGATGATTCTCAGGCCATGGAACGGGAGTTGGAGATTTTCGCCCGTGCGGAAAAAGCCATGGTGATGAATGCCCCGGGGTTTGCCCAGGCATGGGAGAAAGCCAAAGAAGGTGCAGCCTCAGAAATCGAAGAAGAGGAACAGGGTAAGAGTCTACCAAAGCGTATCTTTAAGCGCTTCTTTTCCAAATCCGGTGGTGTCGCTGAAGCTGAGGTAGTCGAAGCGCTGCCGGAAGAATCCACTGTGGTCGAGAAAGACTAGGTCCTGCTCCCTTATCGACTTTATGACATTGGATATCCCCACCGGGGAATTCGAGGGCTACATTTTCGACTGCGATGGAACGTTGGTCGATTCCATGCCGCTCCACTTTAAAGCCTGGACCGCCAGCTTTGTGCACAACAATGCTCCCTGGGTGTGGCAGGAAGATGAATTTTACGCCAACGCCGGAGTTCCCGATCGGGATACGGTGATGCAGCTCAACGAGCGCTACGGTGCCGATATCTGCCCGGATGAGGTACACGAATTCAAAGCCGAGTGGTATGGTGGTCACCTTCATGAGTTGGAACCGGTACAAGCCGTGGCTGATTTTGCGAAGAAGCTTCACCGAGAAGGGGAGAAAATTTCTGTCGCATCGGGAAGTGATATGTCACTGGTCGATCCGTCGCTGGTTCAAATCGGTCTGCGCGAGATTTTCGATATTATCGTTACTCCTGTCGATGTAGAGCGAGGCAAACCAGCGCCTGATATGTTTTTACTGGCTGCTGAGAAAATGGGCGTGGATCCAGCGAAATGCCTCGTTTTTGAAGACGGACAGGCAGGTATCGACGCAGCGACAGCGGCCGGGATGGCCAGTGTTTTTGTGGACAGTCGCAACGGGTGATTCCGCAATCAGGCTTCTTGTCGGCTGGAATCTATCATCGGAAGTTCCAGCCATGCGAATCTCTTTCGCCATCGCTTTCTTTTTAGTTCCGCTTTCGATCTCAGCATCAGAAGAGGCGGCTCGGGCTGCATTGGAAGCCAACTGCTTTCGGTGTCATGGGGCCGAAAAACAGAAAGGCAAAGTCCGGTTCGATACGCTTTCCACTGATTTCATCAATGACCGTCGTGCCGCGGAAACATGGCAGGACGCTCTGGACGCGATTCAATTAGGTGAAATGCCTCCTGAGGATGAAGAGCCTCTGCCTGATGAGGATCGGAGACAATTGGTGAACTGGCTGGAGGAAAAACTGGAGCAGGCTCTGGAAGCTCATTCGAGCCAATCGGAAGGAGCCGTTTTGCGTCGAATGAATACCGCAGAGTACTCGTTCACGATGAGAGATTTGCTCGGGCTGGAGATGGATTATTCTGCAAACCTTCCACCCGATCCGCTTTCGAAGGATGGCTTCTTCACCAATGGAGCTGCTCTGGGTATGTCAGCGATTCAATTAGAGGCATATTTGGAAACGGCACGCAAAGCCATGGACTTTGTTCTCTTCGAAGGTTCGCAGCCGGAGGAGACTTCCCTTCGCATTGAGCCCAATTACAAGCCTCGAGGTCGATTAACCAAAGCGGGAAATCCAGGCAATCGATTGGGACGCAATCACTACTGGGCCGGAGCCGTAAAAGGAGCGCCTCCAAGCGGATGGTTTACGCTTCGGATTGATGCGCATGTGGATCGTGAAACGGGCCAGCCTGACCCGGTTATGAACGTTCGCTACGGTTACGGAGTGCCCGGGCTCACCGTCTCCTTCACGGATGAGTTTGCTACACAGGTGATTCGGGAAGACCAAAAGACGGTTTATGAGTTCTCCGGCTGGTTGGATTTCAGTCCGCAACCGGGGAAAGCAACCCCGATGGAAAAGAGAGAGGGGATTATTATCATCACAAACGCTCTCGACGACGGGCTGCCTGCACCAAAGCCGATTAAGCAGGAAGCGAAGAAAGAAGCGGGCAAGAAAAAGAAGAAGGTGCCGCCTCTTTATCCAGAGGATGAAGATTTTCCTCAGCTGGTAATCAATTCCGTAGAGTTCATTCTTCATGACCATCAAAGTTGGCCGCCGAAATCGCATACAGATTTGATCCCGAATGATACTGACCTGGAAGACGCTGTTCAGCTTCGAAACGTCATATCACGGTTTTTGAAGAGTGCCTTTCGTCGCCCGGTCGGTGATCCTGAAGTCGAAAAATGGTTCAAATATTATCAAGTAATCCGGAGCAAAGAGAAAACTCCAATCGCAGCTCTGCGCGAATTTTGTTCCGTCGTTTTGGCCTCGCCCGAGTTTCTTTATTTGGCTGAAGGGAAAGCCGGCGCAGAGATGAATGCGCATGACTTGGCAGTTCGGCTTGCCTATTTTCTTTGGAGTAGCATGCCCGATGCAAAATTAACGGCTGCAGCCGATTCCGGCGCTTTGTTGAAGCCGGACGAAATACGAAGCCAGTTCCGCCGAATGATGGCTGACCCGAAGTCGGAGCGCTTCATCGAGCAGTTTGTTTCGCAATGGCTGGACCTCGGAGCGCTCGACCGGGTAGCAATTAATCCGCAGTTTTACAAAGACTTCGATAACGATATCAAGAGCCTGATGATTGCGGAAACCAGGCAGTATTTTTCCCATATTTTGCGCAACGATAGATCTGCTCTGGAATTGATCTCTTCCGACTATTCCCTGCTTAATGAAAAGCTTGGGCGTCACTATGGTTTAGCTGAAAACGACCTGCCAACGGGGTCGGACTTTCGTCCGGTTTCATTTTCAAGGGGTCAACGCACCGGTGGCTTGCTGGCGCACGGGGCCGTGCATCTTTCCGGATCGGACGGAGCCCACTCGCACCCAATCAAGAGGGCCGTTTGGATTCGTGAGCGCTTATTGCATGATCCACCTGCGCCGCCGCCGCCCAATGTCCCCGATATTTCCGAGACCGTGAAAAATTTCGATAAACTCACAGTTCGGGAGCAACTAGAGATACATCGCGAGAAAGCGGCATGTGCCGATTGTCATCGCGGGATTGACCCCTGGGGAATTGCCCTGGAGCATTTTGATGCAATTGGCCTCTATCGGGACAAGGTCGCCAAAACAAAAAAACAAGTGGATGCAGTTGCCACCTTGCCTGGCGGCGTTGAGGTGAAAAACCTGAAAGATTTGCAGGGATATTTGGTTAAAAACAGAGCAGATCAATTTGCGGAAGCAATTACTGCCAAATTGTTGAGCTATGCCCTTGGGCGTTCCATGGAATTCTCCGATGAAGCCGCAATCGAGCATCTGGCGGAGCAGTTCCAGTCGAACGACTATTCCCTGAGATCCTTGATGGAATCCATCGTAACTTCTGAAACTTTCAGCCGTCGCTAATTAAATGATGAATCGAAGAACGCTACTCCGGGCCTCTGGAATCTCATTGGCATTACCGTGGATGGAAACGTTTGCGGCGAAAGGCGAAGAGGCTCCGCCGAAGCGTTTTGCTACTTTGTATTTTCCCTACGGCGTAAGCTTACCTGATCCGAAGGGGAAAGAGGCTGAATGGAACTGGTTTCCTGACCAGCCCGGGCGCGATTTCCAGTTTAACCGTTCCTTAAAGCAACTGGAACCGATTCGAGACCAACTGACTGTCCTTGGTGGTCTGTCGCATCCGCAAGTCCGAGGCATTGGTGGTCACGATAGTGGCGACACCTTTCTGACCGGCGTGAAAATTACTCCGGAGAATGGGTTCCAAAACGGTCCTTCACTCGATCAAGTTGCAGCGAAACAATATGGCCTGGGAGAAGACACCCGATTTTCGTCGATTGTTCTTTCTTCAGACGGCGGGGTAGGAATGCCGACTCGATCGAACACACTTTCCTACACTCTGGAAGGTCAGCCGATTCCTTCTCTTAATCGACCCGCAACAGTTTTTGAGCGCCTGTTCGATATGAGTCACGACTCGATCGAAGCCCAAAGGAAAGGACTCACTCGCACTGGTAGCCATCTTGATTTTCTCCTGGAAGAAGCGAATTCCCTGCATCGCAAACTGGGCAAAACCGATCAGGAAAAACTCGATGAGTATTTAACGTCAGTTCGACAAGTAGAACAGGATGTTGAGCGGGCGGCCAAGTGGCTGGATGTACCTCGGCCAAAAGTGAACGCTGACAACCTAACCCTGGATGCCGACGACAACACTCCGGAGGCATTGATGAAGACGATGCTCGATTTGATCGTGCTGGCATTTCAGACCGATTCGACGCGTTTTGCCACTTACCAGTTCGGCAGCATGCATGGTGCCGTCTCGATCTCGACGAAATTCTCCACACTAATTGGATTGAAAAGCAACACTCACGGCCTTGCTCATGGAATGCGCAAACCCGGTGGAGGCGAGCAATGCGGACGTTGGGATGAGTTTCAAGCAAGCCTGTTCAAATACTTTGTCGGGAAACTGGCATCCGTGAAAGAAGGCAACGGAACCCTGCTCGATAACACACTGGTCTATTACGGTAGCTCGAACAGCAAGACCCACTCCAATATCAACTACCCGCTAATCCTCGCTGGTGGGAAGTCGATGGGGTACCAGCACGGTCAGTACCTGCAATATGAGAAAGACGTCCCATTGAGCAATCTTTACCTGACCATGCTTCGTAGACTCGGCGCAAATGCGAACAATTTTGCCGATAGCAAAGAAGAATTGGTCGTGTAGTCGGTAAACGTAGCATCAGATGGTTAAATTATTTTAACTATCAAAATTCTAATAATTGGCTACGGTGTCGCGTAGTCCTCGTTACCGATGTTTTTCAGTCCTTTTCTTGCGTCCCGGTACCTCAAGCCAAAGCGCACCTTTGTTTCCATCATCACCGTGATCTCGATTCTCGGTGTTGCTCTGGGAGTGTGGCTGCTGGCTGTGGTGATCGCCGTGTTTACCGGCTACGGAGACAAAATTAAGGAAAACATCCTGGGATTCGAGCCACACCTCGTCATCGATTCGGGGGGCATCATTCAGAACTGGGACGAAACGATCACCGCCATCGAAGATGTCGAAGGGATCACTTCAATGACGCCATATGTAAGGGGTCAGGTCGTGATGGATTACCAGGGTCTTCGCAGCGCTCCCATGATTCGCGGCATCCTCCAACCCGAAGGCAAAGACCTGGAGCGAATGGAGAGCAAAATTGCTACCGTGAAACCACCTCCATCTGAAGTATTTAAGAATCAGGAGAAAGAACCAATAAAGCGAAACTCCTTATTTCTCGGCAACCTAGTGAAATGGCTCGGTCTCGATGGTCAGAAGTCTACTACTGAAAAAGAACGTCGGGGAAAATTCTTCGTAGGCGACCCGTATTCGGCTGTTATCGGAGACGGGATTGCCGAGTCTCAGGGAATCACGGTGGGAGACAAAATCCTGCTTTACTCGCCCAGGGACATCGATGCCATCATGGAGTCGGTCAAAAAGGCCGAAAAAGGTAACGATGATCAGGAGAAGAAAAAAGGTTTTGATGAGATTCGGGAGATGACCGCTCCTCAGGAGCTCACCATCACGGGAATCTTTGATTCCGGGCACTGGGATTTCGATAGCAACATCATCTTCTGCAATCTGGAGACAGCTCAAGTGCTCTACAATTTTGATTTTGAGCAGGCTCACGGGATAGCCGTCCGAACCGAAGACGGATTTCAAGCCAACCGCTATCAGACCGAATTTGCCAAGCGACTTCCCGATCGGGATCGGATTCTTACCTGGATGCAAATGCACCAAATGATTTTCAATGCTGTGGCAGCCGAACGCCAGGCCATGTACTTGATCCTGTTCATGATCATGATTGTTGGCGGGTTCTGTATCATGAACACCATGATCACCGTCACCTACCAAAAGCGCGGTGAGATCGGTTTACTGAAAGCTATCGGTGCGCGAGAAGGGCAGATTGCCTGGGTGTTTCTGTTTCAGGGGATTCTGGTCGGGCTGCTCGGAGTGTTAGTGGGCTTAGCGCTGGCGGAAATCACAATTTTCCTGCGCAACGATCTGGCTGGCTGGGTCGGGCGAACGTTTGGTGTAGATATGTTCTCCGAAGAAGTTTACAAAATCGATGGAGGGTTGCCGGCGAAGCAAAGCTGGCGTGATCTCACGATTATTTCCATCGGGTCATTTGCTGCCTGCGCGATTGCTTCTCTGGTTCCTGCCATTCTGGCTGCTTCACTTCAACCCGCGAAAGCGCTTCGTTCTGAGTAGCTGTTGAAATGGAGTTTTTCGTATCCATAGATGGCAAAAAGGAAGGCCCTTTTACCTTATTTCGGGTCACGGAGATGCTCCGCGATGGAGAAATCTCTGCAGATACACTTTGCTGGCGCAAAGGGCTTTCCGAATGGCAGAAAGCCGCCGAAATTCCGGCCCTGCAGACCGTTATCGCGGATGAGGAAAAGCGGCAAGCGTCCCAAATAGAAGACGAAGATAGCCAGGAAGAGGTCGAAAGCAAGCCGACTCCACCTCTGCCATCCGAAAACGAAACACCTGCGGTTCGACCCGGGGTTCGTTTCTGGGCACGCTCCTTTGACTACATGTTGGTCACCGTTGCTGTCTGGACCTTCTCGGGAGTCTCACCGGATATCGATCCTAATCTAAGTCCTTCGGAATTTTGGCAGGCCTATTTGAAAGAATTCGAAAAAGAAGAATGGCAGCTGTTTGCCCGCATGGTGTTTTTTGTTCAGCTTGGCTGGCATGTGTTGGAGGGTTTGCTGCTCCACGTTTTTGGAACCACTCCCGGGAAAGCCTTGTTTGGCATCCGTATCGCCCGGGAAGGAGGGCTTCCTCCTACCATACTTCAGGCTCTAGGCCGGTCTTTCTATGTCTATTTCGGCGGTGTCTTTTGTTACCTTTTCCCGTTCTCTCTTATGGCCATTTTGTTTAGCTTTTTCCGCCTACTTTCGGCGGGAAAGTGTTTCTGGGATCAGCATTTGCAGACCACAGTCATTCACAAACCCCTGACTGCTGCTAGAATCCTTGTGGCAGTTGCAGCATTCTTCGCTCTTTTCGTGCTGCAATCGTTGACCTTTTCCTGATCAGTAAGAAAATCAGTTGAATTAGGTACGAAAAGACGGGCAAAGAAGCTTCTTTCCCATTAAATGTTTCTTCTGGCTATTGCTGTATTTTTCGCCTTAGTGATACAGTATTCATCCGCACCTGTATGAGTCGATTTTGTTCCCTCGTTCTGCACGCACACGTTCCCTGGGTATGGCACCCTGATCGTGAGCAATCTCTTGAGGAGGATTGGCTACACAGTTCCATTCTGGAAACTTATCTTCCTCTGCTCGAAAGCCTGTTCCGTCTTCGCGAAGATGAGGTCCCGTTTCAGCTGACTTTGAACCTTTCACCTACGCTGCTGGCAATGATCAGCGATGCCCGGATGAAAGAGCGGACCCGAAACTACATCAAGCGCACGATCAAGCTTTGTGAAGATGAGGTAGAGCGAGGTGCCAACACCGGATTTGGTGATCAAGCCTCTTTGTATCTGGAGCGATTTCGCCGCTTGGAAGATCTTTTTGTCCGCTCAGATGGCGGTCTTGTTGAAGCACTAATCGATTTGCGGAACAGCGGCCACCTCGAGCTTACAGCAAGCTGTGCCACTCATGGACTTCTGCCTTTATTGCTTCGTGTGCCGGAAGCTGCGCAGGCACAGATTCGTGCCGGCATTCGTCAGTATGTTCAGACTTTCGGCATGATGCCTCGCGGGTTCTGGCTACCCGAGTGCGCCTATGCACCCGCCTTGAGTGGAATCCTTGAAAGAGAGGGAATTCAGTGGACGATCGTCGAAGAACACGGCCTCACTCAGTCACCGGTTCCAGATGATGTTTTTCCCTTTTCACCCGGTCGGACTGAAGATGGGCTCGCCGTTTTCGGTCGGGATCAGGGGAGTAGTGGGCAAATTTGGTCGGCCGATGAAGGCTACCCGGGAGATGAACGATATCGCGACTTTCTCTGGGATGTCGGGTTGCAGGCTCCCATGGAGTTTCTCAGTGAATACCTGGGAGGAAGCGACCAGCGACAACTTACCGGCCTGCGGTATTTCCGTGCCTCACGCAATGGCAATGATGTTAACGATCTCTACGATCCGGCGATGGCTTCCGGGGCGGTCGCTGAACATGCGACTCACTTTGTGAACAGCAGAGGAGCGCAACTTGGCGCATTGGCAGCAGAAGGTCTCGAAGCTCCCGTCTCAGTCTGCGCTTTTGACGCTGATCTTTTTGGCCAATGGTGGTTCGAAGGTATTGAATTTCTGGAGCAGGTTTTCCGCAAGACGGCGGAGCGCGAAGATTTTTCTTTTATCAATCCCGGAAGCTATCTGGGTCAACGGGGAGATTTGCCGGATGCAGCGCCGGTTTCCTCATCCTGGGGTGAGGGTGGTTACTTTGCCTCCTGGACGACTCCCGAGAATGCATGGATTTACCCGGAGATTCACACTCGTGCCGAGCAGCTGCGTCGCATGGTGCAAATGATGGAGGAAAACCTCGAGGACTACAGTAGCGAAGTCGTAGAACACCGACAGCGTTGCTATGCTCAGATGACTCGAGAGCTGCTTCTGGCTCAGTCGAGCGACTGGGCATTTTTGATGCGTAACCAATCCTCTCGCTCCTATGCCGAGGACCGGACCCGATCCCATCTGGCAAATTTTGACGAAGTGCGCCAGTTAGCAGCTGGAAACACAGGTGCCGAACGCGTTACTCAGCTTGAGGAAGCCTGCCCCATTTTCGAAGACCTCCCCTGGAACATCTTCGAGATTTACAAATAGCATGGGGGAGAATTTCGTATACTTCGATCTGGAAACTCAGCGCTCAGCCAACGATGTCGGAGGCTGGGACAAAAAGGCGGATATGCTCATGTCCGTCGGGGTCACCTACAGTAGTGCCGATCAACAGTACCGCATTTATGACGAAGGTAACGTTCAGGACCTGATTAATGAATTGCTGGCCGCCGACGTGGTGATTGGCTTCAACCATATCTATTTCGACTACGAAGTCTTGATGGGTTACACCGTTTTGGATCTAAAAGAGCAGACCAGCAATCTCGATCTAATGCTGGATCTGGAAGAAGTTCTGGAGCACAGGCCTAAGCTCGATGCCGTTGCAGGGGCTACCCTCGGAGAGGGAAAAACAGCGGTTGGCACCGATGCGATCAAATGGTGGCGCGAAGGCAAAAAAATGGAAGTAGCAGAGTATTGCTGCTTCGATGTGAAGGTAACCAAAATGGTTCACGAGTTCGGCGCCATGAACGGTCAGGTCCGCTACAAGAATCGCTTCAATCAGGAAATCGATATTCCGGTTCCGTGGCGCTTGCCTGAATAGCGATGACTTAACAGGGTTAGGTCA
>JAHDCN010000476.1 GCA_020629815.1 Verrucomicrobiota bacterium | reverse complement strand
GATGAAAGTTCCCATCTCCGCTCTTTCCGAGCCGTTTTACGAAGGATCGGTTCAGCGACTGTTTGCTGTGCCTGATGATGATACCGTTATGGTCACACAGACCACGGCTCGAGGTTCGGTTTTCGACGTCGGAGCACTTTTTGAGATTCCCGGTCACGATGTGAATCGAGCGGTTTTTCGTCATGTGCTGTATTCGCGGATGCGCGACCCGGCCGTGTGGCAGGCGGTGGCCGAGTCAATCCGTAAGGCACCGGAGCTTGATGAGGACTACCGACGTGAATTGCTTTCGGGAGCGCTGGAAGAATGCTGCGAAAAAGGAGCGCTCACTCATCACGAGGGGATGCTCGATGCGGAAACGGGTGAGGTGTCTCGGGAAGGACTTCCAACCAATCCGAGTGCTTACAACGTAGTCCGGAAGTATCAGATTTTGAAACCCGCCCGCAAAGAGTTTCTTGGAGCACACCTGTTTGATTATTCGCAGTTTGCCCACGAAGACCGTTTTGTGATTCCGCTGGAGTATATTGTCCGATTTGGAATCACAAGCTCGTCATCGGTTTACAAAAAATACCTGCGAATGGACGATGCAGCCCGCCAGTCCTTTGAGCAGGAGCTCGGGGTTGCCAGGCAATTGGAAGCCTGGCAATACCTGGAGAAGCCGATTACAGACTACACCAGTAAGTTTGAGCCTGAAGACCGGATGGTTAGCAAGCAGGAGGCTTTGACGATGTGTGGGCTCACGGGGGAGGACTTTATCAAAAGCGGAAAAATGGCGATTCTCGGTGCCTGGGTGGTTCGTCACCTGGTCGAGGAAATTGGACTGTTGATGTGGGACATCAAATGGGAGTTTGCCAAAGACGGCAGCGAAATCGTTTTTGTCGATACGATCGACACCGATTCGTTTCGAGCGACCGGGTTCATCGATCTTCCTGAGGGGCGGGTAGTGAATCACTACAACAAGCAGGCAATGCGCGACTATTTTGGGCTGCTACATCAGGACTGGATCGACGACATCGCCGAGGCGAAGGCCAAAGGTCAGGAAGAGGGCGTCGATTTTACCGGGATTTTGAAAGCCGGTCAGGAGTCAGGGAAATATGCGGCAACTCCTGCAGTCGATCCCGATTTCATTGCGATACAGGAGGAAAAGATGGTGGCGATTCGAGATTATATGCTGGGCGAAGCCGCTGCAGATGAGGTAAAACAGATTTTGCAAAAGGCCGGGCAGGAGGAAATTGCCTTTTACCGCGCAGCGGGAAAACTCGACGGCCTGCGCGCAATCAGTGGAGTGTAGTCGATGAAAATAGCCTGGTTCGTTCTTCCCTTTCTCGTGTGGTGTATACCCGCTTTCGGGCAGGATGATTTCCACGTTTTTACTGACAAGAAAGGGCAGAAAATCGAAGCCATCGTGCTCGAAATTCTTGAAGAGACCAATCAGGTAAGAATCAAGCGTAAGGACGGTCGCGTCTTTGCCATCCAAATAACAATGCTCTGTCTTGATGATCAGCAGCATCTCAAAAACTTATTGGTTCCGCCACCTCCGCCTCGGCCAAAAGGAGAGATTGGGGTGTTTGGAATATTGCCGGGCGAGAAGGAGGTCGATGTCACGGCAGCAGAAGGTATCGACGACATTGTTGATTTCGGCGTGCTGAAAGACGGCTGGCTGGCCCTGCGGGAAAATGGAGACGTGATTGGTTTCTCTAACCGGTTCAGGGATTTCGAGGACGTGGAGGAAATTTTTACCAACACGGTTTGGTGGTCGATTGTTTCGCGCGACGGTCTGGTTCTCCGGGAACGCGGGGAACCGCTGTATCCCGATGTGCTGAAGAATGTAACGTTTTCCGTGCATGGAAACAGTCATGCCGCAGCGTTGCACGAAGATGGGACTGTCAGTGTATGGGGCTTTCACTATGCCCAGCAGGAAGGGGGACAACGCGAGGCTCAACCGGCCCCGGGCGATCTGGGAGGAATCGTGCAACTGGCTAGCGTCCAGCATCACGCAGCTGCTCTCGACTCGGAAGGAAAAGTCTACGTTTGGGATCCCAAGACCGGTCAGATCGAGAGCGCAATCATCGGTGCAGGAATCACGGAGATTTCCGGCGGGGTCTTTTCCTTTTTTGGCTTGGACAAAGAAGGAAAGGTGTACCGGTGGGGAACCAGAGGAATTGATCGGGCAAGTGTTCCCCGGGAAGTGGAGGGCGAAGGGCCCTTTGTGAAAATTCGCTGTTCGGGTGCCACCAACGCCGCTCAGCGTGAGGATGGAACGTGGCTAGCCTGGGGAAAAAACGGGGCAGGTGTTGTGGATTTCATTAATGAAGAACTGGGCGCGGTTCAGGACCTACTGGTATTCACCGAACCGGTATCCGCAGATGTTGGATACGTTGTTTGGAT
>JAHDCN010000475.1 GCA_020629815.1 Verrucomicrobiota bacterium | reverse complement strand
AGGTTATTGATCACCCGGAGAGCTACGCGGAGTTCACCTCTACGTGTATGATTTCGTATTCCATCGCCCGAGGATTACAGAACGGCTGGTTGAATAAATCGGAATGGGACCCCGTTTTGCAGAAGTCATGGATCGCGATCAAAAGCCGAATCGGCACCGACGGCGAGCTGGTTGTTGATTCCTGCACCGGCACAGGAAAGCAAAAATCTATGGAAGCCTATTTCGATCGCAAAGCCATTCTCGGCCGAGATGACCGCGCCGGAGCAATGGCGCTACTGTTTGCCAGGGAGATGCAGGAGTATTTCAAGGAGTAGACCAATCACCCCGAATCTTTCTCCCGCCGACGTATCCCTGCTAGAGCACGCTCAAAACTGACCAGTCGTCGCAACAAAGAATTGTACTGGGAGTGGGCACTATCTCCAAATTGCTTCGCCAATTCGTGATACAATTGATGCTCAGGAAGCTCACCAAACTCGTATGGAAGAGAAATCCCGAGACTCCTCAATCTTGGGGAACCGATGGCCACAATCAACGCCTCGATTGAATTGGCCACCCCCTCTTTCAGGTCCTCGCATCCCTTCAGCACCAGTTCACTCCCCGGCAAGGCTTGGAGCGTTTCCAGTTCTTCAGCCATCTAATAAAACTTTCAACTTACCTGCTATCTCTTCGGGTTCCAACGCGGGATATCTCCCCCACTGATCCAACGTAATCTCATTGAACAATTGAAGCAGACGAGAGGGCTCTATCAGCTTGCGTTCAATCATCGCATTAACATCAATACGATCCTTGGTGTGATCCCTCTCAATCTTCGATAGCGCCTGAGTATAAAAATCGAAGTGATAAAAGGAAACATTATTGGATTCATTGATCCATTCGGAACGACTTTCCCAGCCATTCAAGGCAGGGACAAAATCGCTGGGGGCTGCTAACTCAACATTCACATTTAACTTGTTTTTAAGACCGGGAATCTCGCCGAAAACTCCCGCCGGCTCGGGAAAAAACTTCAAATCAATATCAATCGTCGAATCACGCCATCCATAGAGGACAGCCGTGGCCCCACCCGTTACATACACACGCCCCGGCCCGTTACAAACGCTAGCCAATTGGCCGAGAAACTCTTTCAAACGGCTCTTATCTATGGGGTCTCTCACAGGAAAACATACTTGATCACCCAAAGACTTCACCCCGAATCTTTCTCCCGCAATTTCTCCATTTCACTGCGCATTTCACGAACGGCCCATTCCAACAACTGCTCCTGACGCTTCGAAGACTGGCGAATGTCCCACAACACACAGAGCATGAAAATCGGGATCGCCACGGCCAGAATACTTAAGATCATTTCCATCATCACAGCTCCAAGCATGACGGAAATATTCCTGTTCTCCAACTTCTTTTGCTAATTTCGATATTGCACTTTTCCCTCAAATCCCCCAAATTCCCGCGAATTCTACCAGATAAAGATACAAAACCATGGCAGACCTAGACGATATTAGAGACGGAGCCCGTTTCGGCCTCGACACTCCCGCTGACACCAGCAAGTTTTTCCTTAAGGGCATGAACAACTCCGATTGGGGGGTAAAAAACCGCATGTCCCGCATTTTCAATCCAAAATCCGGTAACACCGTGATGCTGGCTTTTGACCACGGCTTCCTCATGGGACCGACTTCCGGTCTGGAGCGGATTGACCTGAACATTGATCCTCTGGCGAAGCACGCTGACTGCCTGATGGGCTGTCGCGGATCGATTCGCAGCATGATTTCTCCTGAGAACACCAAGCCGGTTTGTCTTCGTGCCGATACCGGAACGACGATTCTCACTGAGTTGAACCACAACGTTCTGCTTGGCGAAGAGGAAATGATCTCCATGAACTCTTCCGCTCTGGCTGCGATGATCGCGGTGGGCGACGCTGCTACTGAAGCAACTACAATGGCCAACTTCAGCCGCCTGGTTGATATCGGTCAGAAATACAGCATCCCTGTGATGTGTGTGACCGCAGTCGGTAAAGACATGGCTCGCGACTCCCGCTACTTCCAGCTCGCAGCCCGTGTGGGTGCAGAGAACGGTGCCAGCATCGTGAAGACCTATTACACCGAAGGTTTCGAAAATGTAGTGGCCTGCACCCCGGTTCCAATCGTGATTGCCGGTGGTAAGAAACTTCCTGAAATCGAAGCACTCGACATGGCTTACAAAGCGATCCAGTGCGGTGCAGCCGGTGTAGACATGGGACGTAACGTTTTCCAGTCCGAAGCTCCGGAAGCAATGATCAAGGCGGTTGCCGGTGTGGTTCACGACGGACTCAAGCCGGAAGAAGGCCTCGAGATGTTCAACGATCTCAAGTCTCAGTCCTAAGCGACCAGACAACCTTTTTGAAAACGCTGTCACTCTT
>JAHDCN010000474.1 GCA_020629815.1 Verrucomicrobiota bacterium | reverse complement strand
AAGTTCGTTCGACATGATTACTTGAGAATTCTTAAATTTATAGGAAATTGAAAAAACCTCCAAACAGGCCAAACTATTGTCCCCTTGGATCGTTTGTAAAACTGAAAACCCGTTTTTCAGTGATTGCCTTTTGTGAAGGATTTTTCTAGTTTTGCCATTTCTGAAATCGGTGCTTTCTTCGAGTCCCCTTAGTCCATGCAAATCCAGTTGAAAAGAAAAGCCTGCAGTTTCGCCCATCTGGCGGCGGCCCTCGTGTTTTTTCTCCTCGCCGTGAAGGCAGAGGCACGCGATTGGCAGATCTACAAGATCTCGAACCGAGACTACGTGTCCTGCGAGAACGTGGCCAAGTTCTATTCGTTTCAGCGTTTTGCCAAAGAGGGGAGTGATCGCATTTTTGCAGTGCCTGAGCTGATGATGCGCTGGAAGACCGGTTCGCAGTCCATTTATGTGAACAACATCAAATTTAACCTCAGTTTCCCTGTGGTTGGCTCTGGCGACAAAGCCCTGATCTCCACCGTGGATCTTGCTAAACTGGTCGATCCTGTGGTTCGCCCCAGTTATATCAAGAAGCCTATCCGTTTTGATACCGTGGTGATCGACGCCGGACATGGTGCCCACGATACCGGCGCAAAAGGAAAACTGGGGTTGGAGAAAAACTATGCGCTCGATATGGCATTGCGCCTGGAGCAGTCGTTGAAACAGCGTGGATTTAAAACTCTGCTTACCCGCCGAACTGATGTGTTTCTCACGCTTAGTCAGAGAGTGGATATCGCCAATCGCCAAAAGAATGCGATCTTCATCAGCTTACATTTCAATTCCTCTGGTTCCCAAACTGCGAATGGGATCGAAACCTACGCGCTGGCCCCTCAGGGCACACGCTCCACTAATGGCGGAAGTAACCCGTGGAATTCACCTCTGAGCGGAAACGTTCGGGATGCGGAAAACATTGCGCTGGCTACATCAGTTCATGCCCACGTGATGAATGACCTCCGTGCTGTTGATCGCGGTATCAAGCGTGCTCGTTTCAATGTCCTGCGCGGAATCAACAAGCCGGCAATTTTGTTTGAGGGCGGCTTCGTGACGAATCCAACCGAAGGCAGACAAATCAATGATCCGGGGCATCGTCAGCGGCTCGCAGACTCGATTGCCAATGCGGTGGTGAAATTCCGTACCGCGGTGAGCGGACGATAACGAACCGGTAACGGGGCTCCTGCCCGTCGCAAAGGAGTCGGTGATTTTTCACTCGTCGATTTTCTGCCGCATCAGTTCGGTGAACTCATCCAGTTCCTTGGGAGAAATCATCCGCTCGGTTTTATCGGAGAGCGTCAGCTTGAGTCGATGTTTCGACAGCGCCGGTGCCGGCTTGATAGAAGAGATTTTCACCACTGCCTGGATGCGTGAGAAGCCGATCGATTCGTTGACCATTCCGGAACGAATCGCCAGCCCGGAATCTTTCAACGCATAGTGGCAGGGCCAGTTCAGGAAAAGAATTACCACTCCGAGAATCAGTCCCCAGACAATCAACCCGACACCGATCAGGACTTTTCCCATCGTGATCACCCAAATGCCGAGCGGCAGGTGAATCACGGGAGCGCCGATCAACAGCAGGGTCACCCACCAGTCGATTCGGGATGGGAAAATACGATCTTCAGCCATGGGGAAACTGATCGCGGCGATTTGAGCGGAGTCAAATCGGAGACTCAATCCAGCTGGTCGATTGCAGACAGGACATCTTTCGTGGTGATGATCCCATCTTTCAGAATGATCGGCGGTTTCGAGGTGTCCTTCGGATACAGCAGATAAAACGGAATACCGACCCGGTCGAACTCCTTCAGCAACTTCGTGATCCTTGGATCTTTGTTGGTCCAGTCCGCCGTGACGAACTCCACATTGTTGGCCGCGTAGGCTTCTTTTGCCTCCTTGGTTTGCAGAGCCACCCGCTTGTTGACCTTGCAGGTAATGCACCACTCCGCTGTGAAATCGACGAACACATTTTTTCCTGCCTCGCGGTGATTTGCGATTACGTCTTTGATGTCATCGCTTTTGCTTTCCGCGCGAAGACCGACCGACCACAAGGCAATGCCGATGCTGGCGACCGCCACTATCAAGGCCGCGACGCGACCTTTGAGACGACTACCTTTTGACGCATCGAAGCGAACAAAACGCCCCAGAATCCAGGTGGCCACAGCCAGCAGTAGCACGGCGATCAGTGCCCACTGCAAACCGCGAGTGTTCAGCTGACGAGACAGAACACCAATCAGCCAGATCGCCACAATCAGCATCGGGAAACCCATGACTTGTTTGAACGTATCCATCCATGCGCCGGGTGGCGGCACCTTGTCCAGCAGTTTGGGGAAAGCTGAAAGCAACAAGTAGGGCGAAGCGAG
>JAHDCN010000039.1:11316-15063 GCA_020629815.1 Verrucomicrobiota bacterium | reverse complement strand
AAGTTGATCACCGGGCGCAAGATCACCGAGATGACCAATCTCTGGAAAAGCTATCGCTACCTGCGGGAGAACCCGTCTCTGCGCGCTCCGATGGCAAAATGGGAAGCTTACGTTTCCGGCTTGCCAGTCTATTTTACGCCCAAGGAATTGGTGAAATCCATCGAGCCAAAGCTGAAGAATGGAGACGTCATTGGCATCGCCACCAAATACAATGGCGGCTTTTGCTCTCATGTCGGTCTGATCAATAAAGACAGCAAAGGCACTGCGCGTTTCATGCATGCATCGCGCGACTACCGCAAGGTGGTGATCGATACCTCGATCTCCGGCTATCTGAATCGTTTCAGTAAACACGCCGGCATCATCGTCGGACGCCCGCTCGAGATATCAGAAAGCATCACCGATGCTAATGAGTATAAAGAGAACCTGAAGCGACTGATCGGCTAAATGGAGTTGCTCAGCATTTTTTCCATGTCCTCGGCAGAGCGCCTCAATCTGGTTGAGTGGGGTGGCTGGATTCTAGCTGCCCTTGGCGCTATCAAGATGGTGATCTGGATCGCCGGCGAAGTAAAACCCGGTCTCTACGACAAGGTCCAATCACCCACGATGAAGAAGCTATTCACCGGAGGCGGCAACCGCCTCATCTTCGGTCTCGGCGGCTTCTTCACTGTCCTCCTCGGACTGGTTTTCGTCTTCATCGCCCGTGCTCTCGGGCGACTCAACCTTCCCGGGTGAAAGCCGATTCTGCTCTTCGTCGAGCTGCGCCGACACCTCAGCCTGAACGGCCTCGAGCTCGTCCAGTTTCAACCCCGGATCGGCAATGATCAGGACTTCACCGGAATCCTTGTGCTCGTAAAACAGCAGACGGCTGTTCTCGGTTTCTTTCACATCGGTCGGAATCAGCGTTTTCTTCCGCTCCAGCATCAGAGCCAGAATGTAGCGGGCATTCTCGGTTTTCGGATCCTCTTCCTCGATCATCCGGCGCAGCATGCCTTCAGCTGAATTATCGATTGGTTCCTCTTCCTCAATTACCGGGGGAACCTTAAACACCGACTTCCAGTAGGAAAACGGCGAAGGATTCAATTCGTCTTTGATCTCTCTCCAGGCAGGAAGCGAATAGTCCCGACGCAGAAAGCCATCGGATTCCGGATCCTCAAAAATGCAGGTGCGGAATTCCTCTTCATCCTGAAACTCGGCACCCGAGTGATCACACTGCGGGTTCCGGGCGCGAATTTTCCAATCAATCGTAATTCCCATTTTGTTGTGGCAGAAGGAGTAGGTTACGCCGTTGAGCGGCGTCGAAACAGGTTTCGTAGTTTCGGCATTTCCCGGTTACGGGCCCGAAACCAGAGAAGAATTACTCCAAGAATCGCAATGATCAAATTGGTTCCCCAGGCTCCCCATACCGGCGAGATCCGGGCACTCTGCCCCATGGCAACCAATGTTCCACGCATGATGTACATGCCGGCAAAGATGATAATCGCAGCGGTCACACCGGCCATGACTCCTCTTCGGGAATAGACAATACCCAGAGGTGCAGAGACGAGGAGCATCACGAAACAACCAATCGGCTCGGCAAAGATATACCAGAAGTTGGTCCGAAAAGGAGCAAGCGAGACTTCATCCTTATCATCATGAGCCTGCAAATACATGGTGAGGCCGGCAAAGCCCAAATACTCCGGATCCTGAGACGAACTCAGAACCTTCCAGGGTGTTTCTCCCCAATCAGTGATCACCAGGCTTTCGTGGCTTTCCAGTCGGGGAAATCGCTCGTCTTCGTAATGAAAAACAGTCACTTCACTAAGCGTCCATTCCTGTGGAGAGGTGTCCCATGACCACTTAGCCCGTTCAGCCTTCCAAACTTTCCGCAGACCACCGTCTTCATCCATTTCCCAAACAACCACATCAGCCATCGGTTCACTCAGTTTGAAGGGAACCTTGCCGACGAACCAGGTGCGATTATTGACCTCGTTCACATGCATCCAGCCCAACTGAGCCCAAAGATCATTGGTTCGTTTTACATTGGGATTCTGCCGCTCGCGGTGAGCCTTCTTCGCCTTTGCGATCACCGCGTCTTCATAGCCCGCTGCATTGGGTGCCCACTCGTATTTAAAAGCAAGGCAGATGACAGAAATATAAAACCCCAAAAACAACACCGGAGTCAGAATCCGCAGAACACTGCGACCGGAGCCTACCATGCTGATCAGCTCATTTGATCGCGAGAGATTACTCAGGGCCGAAAGACCTGCCAGCAACATGATGATCGGCATCATGAACTGGATCACAAAGGGAATCTGAGACAGGTAAAGCTTCGCCACTTCACCCATACTCATGGTCGCCAGATAGTGACCATTATCAGTCAGGTGAGCAATGATCCAAATTGAGACAAAACCAAACAGACAGAGCGCAAACGGATTGAGGAAAGTCCGGACCACATACTGATCCATCAGGCTGAGCCTGTAGTAGTACATCGACAAGATCGGCACGCTAAGGATCAAGAATCCGACGAGCAGCAACTTGCCCACATAGGCCCCCACCAGAGGGTTCTCACCAGCCAGCGCTTTACCGGAGATCGCAGCCTTGGTCGCAATCACATCACTCGGCAGCCAGGCACAAAGACTCCCGAAGGCAGCGATCCAAAGGACCAAAACGATCAAAGCACCTCGAACTCTTTCCCGCCCCTCCTTTTTCCTGACAAAAAAACTCAGGATGAATGCCAAAGCGGCAAGTGCCGCACCGATCCCCTGCCCCAAAACCGGAATTGCTTCCGGAACTGCCTTCAAACTTTCCGCATCGCCACCAACCACATCGGGTTCCAAGCCAAACTTAGGCTCCCCTTTCCACTCTTTATAAACCGACCAGTTTTCGTAAAACAACAGGCCCAACGCGATGGCGAGAGCTCCCACACTGAGTCGCAAAATCAACCCACCGGGATCACCCTTCATAGAAAACCCGGACAGCTTGGCAGCCACATTGCCGATGGCTTTTGCAAGCGGGTTAGTTGTCAGGAATTTAATCATGAACCATAGTTCCGGAATCCGGGAAGTCTGTTGCTTAAATATTCGGCATCCGGGAAAGTCAGCAAATTCGTTCCGCCTTTTAGAACGGTCAAGAAATGAAAACAATAGATTCGGTAGAAAACACAGAAACCATCACTGAGGTGGCGGAACGTGTTTTGTTTGCCGAAACGCTGGAAGAAAAGCTGCGAATTCCCAGACTGGAGAATGTTCGCTACTGTGACCGTAGGAAGCCTCTTTTTGGCGGGCGTGACTTGCTGCCCGGAAGACCAGCTGATTTGCACTTCTCTTCTGCCAGGCAGAAAGCGCCGAACATCAAAGCTTTGGAAACAGACAGCGAGCGTGGCAAAATGCTTCACTTTTTTGCCAATCACGAGCTGCTCGCCGCCGAGCTGATGGCCCTGGCGCTGTTAAAGTTCCCGGACGCTCCGAAACCGTTTCGGGAAGGCCTTTTCCAAACTTTACGGGAAGAGCAAAGGCATACCCATTGGTACTGGAAGAGAATGCAGGAATGCGGTGTGGATTTCGGCGAGTTTCCAGTAAATCGCTTTTTCTGGGATACCGTTTCTACGATGGAATCCCCGATCGACTATGTGTCGAGGTTGAGCCTCACTTTTGAACAGGCAAACCTCGATTACTCTCTCCACTTCTCGAAAATTTTTCGTGAGGTGGGAGATACCAAGACAGCATCGATTCTGGAACAAATTTATCAGGACGAAATCGGACACGTCTC
>JAHDCN010000039.1:6548-11216 GCA_020629815.1 Verrucomicrobiota bacterium | reverse complement strand
GCAGCGCTTCCGGAAAGTTTCATTGCCGACAAGAGAGTAGGTGCCGTCATCAACGATTTGGAGTTTCTCGCCGCCTTTCTTGCCCGTCGTGATGATGTGGTCCTGCAACAGCGCATACCAAACCAGAATCACTTGAGTCGGCTCAAGTCGGCCGGATTTGTGTTGCCAGAGTTTCACAGCCTTGATCAGATCGATGACCTGGCAGATCGCAAACTCAAAGCAATTCGGCCCTGGTCGGTGGCTCCCAACTTACGCGCAGTATTCTCGTCTCTGGAAAATAGTTGCTCAGCTTCGACTTTTCTTTGGGACTCGAAATACAAAGAATTGTTTTCACGCGCTGAACATGTCGCCCATTTTTCCGAGTGGATGCTCGCGCCCGAGGTTTGCGATGACGTTCGCGAAATTGACAAGTTACTCAGCGAGCTTTCCTCCTGGAAGGCAGTATGCAAGTCTCCCTTTTCGGCTGCCGGCCGTGGCGTTCGAATACTGCCAAACTGCGATTCTCCAACGGGTAAGAATTGGCAATGGCTGCGACAGACTATTCAGCAGCAAACCGCAGTGGTAATTGAGCCTTTTCATGAACGGGTTTTCGACTTCTCGGTTCAGTATCACTTTGATGGTCAGTCATTGAAACGACTGGGCTTGATTCGACAATCGGTTACTGCGAACGGCCAGTATCGCGGCTCCATTGCAGCGGGAAAATTCTGTCAGGGCCTGCCCACCGATTTGGCGAAATTCTTGATGAACGAAGCGCTCTCCGTCTACGAGCCAAAGTCCAAGTTCGGAAAGTCTCTCAGTCGTTTTCTCTCAGCCAAAAATTATTCCGGACCTGTCGGTGTTGATGCCTACGTTTTTCGCGATTCTGGTGGCAACCTTTGTCATCGTCCCGTTTGCGAGATCAATCCGAGATACACCATGGGGCGGTTGGCGTTGGAGATTCGCAAACAGATTGCGCCTGGACATGATCTAAAATTCGAGATCTGCCGAAACACCGATGCACCAGAAGACCAATTTTCGGTGAATGAAAAGGGCCAACTTTGCAGCGGCACCTTTCGCCTGAACGATTCCAATACAGCTTCACGATTTGTTGCGGTGATCACCGTTGCGAAGAATGCGGAAGAATTGTAACTTACCGGGATCGTTTCCTCTATGATTTCTATCCCTCGCACCATAGTCGCAATCGGCTGTATGCTGTTGCCCTCCGTCGTTAGCTCGCAGCAACTATCGAAGTCCTCGATTGATAAAGTGCGTAAAGCCTGCGTCGAAATTCAAGTCGACGGGGAACTTCGCGGAGGGGGCGCCTTCGTAAAAGACAGCAGTGGAAAAGTCTTTATTATCACTGCGGCGCACCTGTTTAGCAGTCCCTCGAAAATCTGTCGTGTCCTTACCAGCAGCGAAGAATTTCTCACTGCGCGAATCAAGGCATACGATCTTGGTTTCGATCTCGCCCTATTGGAAATCAAGGAACCGATCAGCAATGCGCTCACCTGTGCCGTAGCAGACAGGGTACCTGCAGAAGGAGCCTCGCTTTTCAACTTCGGCCCGGCGTTGCGACGCCGAACTCTGGTGATCACAGGCAATGTGGCGGATGCGAGAATCAGCTACACCGACTTTGCCCCTTACGAAGGCTACCTCGGACATTTCTTTATCGCCGGAATCAGCCCTGAGCTGACATCCGGGGGTGTTTGGGTGAACGGCAGTGGGGAAATTGTCGGTATCCAAAATGGCAGACTTCGGGGAGATGCAGGTTCTCCATCCTCCGGCTTGAGCATGGCCTCCCCTCCCCAGGCAATTTCCAATCTTATCGAAAGTAAAAAGAAGGCCAGCACTCCAGGTATCGGAGGATGGATTTGGGAGCTGTGGAATATGGATCAGAAACTGGTCCGCAAACTTCCTTCCGATACCAATGGCCTTATGATCGGTGCCCTACAAAAGAATGGAGCTCTGGCACGCGCAGGCTTGAAGCTTCACGATGTCATTACTCATTGCAATGGCCAGCCCGTGATACGGCACGATACCTTTCTTGAAAAAGTTCGCTTCCAACCCGCTGGAACGGAATTTTCTTTGCGAGTGATTACACCCGGAAAGTCCAGTTTCCGAAACGTCACGTTGAAGACAATCAGTCTCGAGTCGCAGTGGCGCTAACCATTGCGGAGGAAGTTTTCGATATCGTACTGCGCTCGTTTCACCGGATCACCAACCTTCCACGGGCGGTATTGATTGGAAAGGTCGTGATCAAGGATTCTTGCCTTGGAGTTATCTTCCCATTGGATCTCGAAATAGTTTTTTAGCTGCTTCCTCAAACGCTTGTCATAAATGGGAAAAATCGTTTCGATTCGGCTATCAAAATTACGAGGCAAAAAGTCCGCAGAAGACAGATAGATTTTCTGATTCCCACCATTCTCAAACATCAGCAACCGGGAATGCTCCAGATATTTATCAACAATACCTATCGCTTCGATTGTGCTTTCACCCGTCACCATTGAGAACATGCTTCTTACAATTAGCCGCACGCGCACTCCTTCGGCCGCAGCGCGATGCAGCAAGTCAATCGTCTCCGGGTCCGAGAGGTTATTCACTTTTACCGAAATCCCTGCCGGCTTCCCTTCTCGAAAATTCTCAATTTCTTTCTCAACGCGCTTATGAAGAAACTTCCGGAGATCCAGAGGCGCCGCTTTGAGATGCTTTAGCTTGGGTGGACGATAGGCCTGCTGAAAAAAGCGAAAGACACGCGCGACGTCTTTACCAAACTCCTGATCATGGGTCATCAACAAATGGTCAGCAAAAATCGTCGCAGTATCCTCATTGAAGTTACCAGTCCCGAGGCAGGAGTAGTAGCGCAACTTACCCTGCTCTTTTCTTTCGATTAGAACCAGCTTGGCGTGCACTTTCAATCCCTGAACTCCCAGTTGGACCCGAACTCCGGCAGAGCGATAACGCTCCGCCCAGGCGATATTCGCCTCCTCATCGAATCGGGCCTGGGGCTCGACCAAGACCATTACCTCTTTTCCGTTTCTGGCGGCAGCCATCAACGCACGCGCTACACAGGAATTCTTCGCAGCCCGGTATTGAGTCATTCGAATCGAATGCACCAACGGGTCCAGCGAAGCTTCCTGGATCAACTCGATCAAGTGTCCGAAAGAGTGATACGGAATATGTAAAAGCAAATCGCGCTTCTTGATTGCCGCAAACATACTCTTCCGTGATCTCAACCCTTTCAGCGGAACCGGCTCTGTCGGAGGATTAAACAGCTCCGGCTTCCCAAATGACGGAAAAGAAAGCAAGTCCCTCCGATTGTGATATCGCGCTCCTGGATACAGCGCATCCCGACTAGCGAGATTCAACTTCCTCAAAACCATATTCAGAAATGGTTTCGGGAAATTTTGATCAAAGTTCGCTCTTACCGGCAGCCCCCGATCACGGGCACGCAAGCTGTCCGCCAGCTTCTCATAGAAACTTTCGGTAAAATCATCGTCTAACTCGAGTTCAGCATCACGGGTAAACTTGATCGCATACGACTCGAACTGATCGAAAGAGAATTGATCAAACACATCATCTAATCCAAAGCGAATGATATCATCGAGATACATCACCAGCTGGGTCTCCCCACTTTTCGGCAATGGCAAAAACCGCGGAAGACTTTGCGGAATTTCTATCAACGAATGCATTGACCGGCCTGTGCCGTCCTTCTTTGACATTCGCACCGCCAGATACATGGGGTGATCCTCCAACTGCGGCAGCTTTGCCGTTGTCTTCAAAATAATTGGGAAAACATGAGGCAAAACCTTCCGGCGGAAATAGTCCCGCAACCACGATTCCAACTCCTGAGGCACCTGCGTTTCGTTAATCAGTTGAATGCCATTTGCATCCAGATCTTTTAGCATCAGATCGTAAGCATCATTGAAATCCGCACCCTGTCGTGAAACCAATCGAACAACCTTCTTCAGCGTTTCCTTTGGATTAGGAATACCCAACTCTTTCCAACGATCCCCTAACTGAACCAGCCTACGAAGAGTAGCTACTCGAACCCGGAAAAACTCATCCATGTTTGAGCTGTAAATCCCGAGAAACTTGATTCGCTCATACAGAGGAACCGTCGGATCCGCAGCTTCCTGCAACACCCGCGCATTGAAGGACAACCAACTGGTCTCTTTACTGCGAAATTCGTTCTCCATATGCAGGAGACGTTACGAACTTCGCAAGGGAAAGCCAACTAAGGATTGTGAAAATCTACTCGCCCTGAAGTAGAATTTTCCCGGTGAACTCCGGCAAAATTACCACCTGCAAAACTCCGTTCCCGGGAACACCTCGTTTTCGACCCTTCAAATCGGGAAACTGTTCCGCATTACCCCGAGTGATCGTGACCACCTGCCCGGACAATTGTAAGCCCACATCTGAAGCCCCAGACTTCAATTGCAACACCCGCCGTCCTTTAAACGTCGGAATCTCCAAAGAAAATTCCACCTCGTCTCCCGTCTCCAAAATCAGCGTCCGTACTCGCTGCCAGGGTAAAATCACTTCCGCTTCTTTTTCAATCTCTCCAAACCAACCGCGAACCTTCTCATCATAGACTACAATCGGATGAGGCTTCCGGTCTGCGGTCCAGATCATTTGCAGAATATCAGAAGTCGGAAATCCATGTCCCCACTGTTTTGATTTCACCGCAAA
>JAHDCN010000039.1:2719-6448 GCA_020629815.1 Verrucomicrobiota bacterium | reverse complement strand
AACCAGGCCCAATCTCTCCGATGCCTTCGCAACAGGAAGAACCCGGCAAAAAAGAAAAATGCAGCCGTCGCATGGCCACAGGGAAATGACTTTCCGTCTGATGCCGCATCATAATGAAGCACCTGTTCAAACTGCTTCCAGCCCCCCGTTTCCACTACTTCACGGGGGCGCGGTCGGCCCCAGTATTCTTTCAACAGCACATTGGCAATTAGACCGGACGCGGTCAGCATTACCAGAAACAGATACAGAAATACTCGACGCCATCTTCTGATGGCCGGCGAAACCCAGCTGGCGACAAACCCCAAGGTGCAACAAAGGATCACCAAAGCTCCGGGGATCACTCCGAATCGATAGACCCCACTCCAGAAAGGATGCTCATCGCCAATCGACCAACTATTCCCACCCGCTCGATAAATTGCGATCTGTGCCCCTTGATCAAACTTGGTAAAGACAGCAAACGCACTGAGACCGGCAATCAGGAGTAGCGGAAAGACCACCCAGCGAAAAAGTCGAAAGCGCGGCCCCTGTGGATCCGCTTTCAAAGCCCGGAGCACATCTCCGAAGTGCTGTCTCAACCTCCTACGCATTAGCTGAAAAAAGAGCGACTCAACAGGGTATGGTCAATGACCTAACCCTGTTGAGTCGGAACAATTTCGTTTCGAAAACGGACTAGGCAAACATTGGTGCCAGATTCTCGGCACACCACTCGCCATTCTGCAAAGTCACTTCGTCCGGCTCACCGATGGCGCGCTCACACTCGTCTTCACAAATGATCCAGCCGTCGTAGTCACGAACCAGCAACCACTCAGTGATCTTGTGGAAATCCAGTTTCCCGGTTCCCATCTGCGCCCATGGCTCAGGGCCATTACCGCTGAAATCTTTGTAGTGAACGTGGTTCACCAGATGAGCCCACTTGTCCATGCACTCGATGACATCCATGCCACCGCGGATGATGTGTCCCACATCAGGAGTCCAACCGGTCACAGTTGGGTCAAGACTGCTCAAAACTACATCGTAGTCTTCCTGAGTCCGCACGATCGAAGCGGGTGGTGAATTCGGGTGAAAGGAACATTCCAGACCAGCGGCTTTGGCACGACGCGAAACTGCGTTCACATTTTTAGCCAGATTCAGGCGACGCTCGTGAAGGTTCTTCCGATCAGTTGGAAGTGGTACAGTGCCAAACTTCGCACCGGGAAACTTCAGCAGCGTTTCAATTGCGTAGTCGCAAGCAGCCTTTTCGGAATCGGTTTCACCTTCTTGATCCCAGGAACAAACCAGAGAAAAACCGGCCAACTCCATGTTGTGAGCATCCAAAGCTTCCTTCAGTTTTGCCGGGTCTTTGAAATCACCGAGCCAGTAATCATCGAAAGGCTCCAGAACCATTGGTTCGATTCCTTTGAAGCCTGCTTTTGCAGCAACCTCGATCATGTGGTCGAGCTTGTTGGCGTAGCCTTCTCCCCCACCCTGCATGAACCAGGTGTAGACTTGAGATCCAAATTTAATATTTGCCATTGTTGTTTTGTTAGTTGGATTTTCTTTTCGTAAAAATTAGTGAGCCTGCAGCCATTCGCGGACCCGTGGATTGAAGTCGTCCATTGCTTCCCAGTGGAAGGCATGACCAGCTCCGTCGTAAAAGTGTGAATCGCTGTTTGGAATGCCAGCAGCAACCTGCTCGCCCATCCACAGCGGCGTGAAAATGTCATCTTTTCCTCCGATCACCAGGCAAGGAGCCTTGATTGATCCCAGTTGGTCGACCACATCGTGATTCACACAGGCAGCCGCTTGTCCTCGCAAACCATGCAGAGGTTGAGGAATCGGGTTTCCATCAAAGTCATCCCGACCGGAAACCATGCTTTCGAAGCATTCGTCGTTATCCCAGAATGGCTTGGTAAAGATCAGCAACTGAATCCACTCGAGGAACTGCTTGTTATCGAGGTGAGCTTTACAAACTTGCATGTGCTCAAACACAGATTTCGCATACCGGTCACAAACGGCCCACGGGCACATCAGAACGGCGCTTTGCACCTTGTCGGGATGACGCAAACAAAGCTGCTGCGCAATAATAGATCCCATCGAACACCCAACGATCCGGGCTTTTTCGATGCCCAGTTCGTCCATCAGACCGGCATAATCATCGGCCATCATTTCACTGGAATAATCACCGGTTGGTTTGTCCGTCAATCCGACGCCGCGATTGTCTGGCATGATGCAGCGAAAGTGCTCAGACCAGTCGTCTCGATGCGCTTCCCAGACTTCTCCGCGGGCCGTGATTCCCATGATCATGATTACGGGATCGCCGGAGCCTTTCTCCTCGTAATACATCTGAATTCCGTTCGTTTCTACGTAGGGCATAAGTCTTAAAAAAGGTAAATGGTTTGGAGACGGAAAGCCTCAGATATCGGGCCAAACGTGTCCAGCAGAAAACGGACAGAATTCAGGCAGAAATTTTATCCGTTCCCGTAAAAGATCCAGGCCCACTTTTTCTCGTCAATCACCGGATCTTTCACGTTTCTCTGGGAAAACAGCCACTCAATCCAGTCCGGTTCCGAAAGCCCCTTCTGCACCGTTCCCCCATGGCCGGCATCCGAATATTGTGTTACCCGAATCTTTGACTCATCCCACTCTTTCATCCTGTTAATAAAACGAAGGGTGATATTGCTTTGCATCGCTACCCGGTCGTCAGAGCTGTAGAACACCCAGGTCGGAATCATCCAATCTTTCTCCAAACGATCTACGGGATTGGAGCCGGCAAACTGCACGGACCCTGCAAAGCGATTCCGATAGGCTTCGAACCAGATATTCTGCGCCAGACTTCCCTGCGAAGCTCCCAGGATATAGATTCTTTCTGAATCAACATGCGGAACCTTTTCGCACATTTCATCAATCAAACGCAGAACCATTGCACCGGCGACTCCGGTTTGGTCGCCTCGCTTTTCATCGTAGTAGTGCCACCAGTTGTCGCCTTTTTGAAACTGCGGAAACAGCAGGAAACATTTGGTATCTTCATCAGCCTCTGGACCAATCAGCAAACGAACCAGTTTTATGTTCACGTTTCTGCCGTCATTTCCTCCACCTCCCTGCCCATGAAGCCAGATCACCAGAGGGAGCTTTTCTTCCGGTGAAAATGAATCCGGCTGATAAAACCTAAACCCGAGACTCGCTCCTTCCTGCTCCGAAACAAACTGAAACGGTCGAATACCAAACTTTGCCGATTCTGCGTGTTCCGGTGCCTTTGAATCCAGATTCACCGAATCAAGTCGCTGATCAATCGTTTGCGCTGAACAAAGCCCGACAAAAATACTAAAGGGAAAAACGATTCGTAAAATCATCGGTTGGCCTTGTTCCCTTTCTCTGAAAGATGCTTCAACAGCGATTCACCCGGCTCCATACTGTCGTGGCCGTATTCCCAAATCATAACACCGGCTAACCCCATCTTTTTCACCAGGCGAACCCGCATGTCACAGACCTCTTTTCCGACAGGTGAGAATGGGTGCTCTTTCTGATCGATTTTGGTGGCATTCGGTCCCACCAGTTTTTTCCAGGAAACGGCTCGCCTTTCGCCGCCCATTTCTTTCGCGTAGAAACCCACGCCCACATTGATCTTCTCTGGCGGCGCACCTGAATCGATCAGCTGTCTCACTCTTTTCTCCAACCAGGGTTCATACTCTTCGGGATGCCAGGGTTGGTAACTCATCAAGTTCACCTGATCGACATGCGCATAGGCTTCGG
>JAHDCN010000039.1:0-2619 GCA_020629815.1 Verrucomicrobiota bacterium | reverse complement strand
ACTTTCAGCATGGGCTCATTGATACGGGAAAAATCGACTTCTCCGTTTTCTTCCGGTTTGGCGGAAAACAAAATCACATGAGTGGTGCCATAGAATTCATGGGTATCACCTTCTTTGCAACGGTAATCCGGCAAATACACCACCAGATTTGAGCCGGCTTCCTCTCCGTTGGCATCGCAGCACAAAAATCCGGAGAAGAAAACCAGCAGGAACGGTAGAACACATCTCATCAATGAAATAGAGACGATAAAACTTACTCTGCCAACAGTGCGTGATCGGGCACATCTTTTTCTGCTCACTTCGCCCGGCGTGAGCTACCTTCGGCCAATGAAATTCATCCTCTCAGCTTTTCTGACTCTTGTTTGTTTCGGATTTTTATCCGCCACTGCTGACCAGCCAAACGTCATCGTGATCATGACCGATGATCAGGGCTACGGTGATTTAAGTATCACTGGAAACGAAATCGTCGAAACGCCGCACATGGATCGTCTCGGCAAAGAGGGCGCCTGGCTAAAGCAGTTTTACGTTAGTCCGGTTTGCACTCCGACACGCGCACATCTGATGACCGGACGCTGGGGCTTCCGCACCCGCGCAATCGATACCTTTCTTGGCCGCGCAACGATGGAGCCGGAAGAAGTCACACTGGCCGAAGTTCTTTCTGACGCCGGCTACGCGACCGGAATTTTCGGAAAATGGCACCTTGGCGATTACTACCCTACCCGCGCGATCGACCAGGGATTCGACGAGGCAGTGATCCATCAAGGCGGCGGTCTGCGTCAGCCGTCCAATCCGCCTGAGGGTGAGCGCTACCACGATCCGATTCTGTTTCATAACGGCGAGCCGAAACGCTACGAGGGTTTTTGCACCGATATCTACTTTGACGAAGCCGCTGACTGGATTGAGAAAACTGCCAAAGAAGACAAACCCTTCTTCGTCTATCTAGCCACCAACGCACCTCATGGTCCATTCGACGAACCGCCCCACCGTGACCTTCTGGAAGAGTATCTGGAAAAAATCCCGGGCGACAATGAGAAGAAGCGCCAGACTCTGGCGCACTTCTATTCCATGATCAAAAATGTCGACGACAACATGGGGCGTCTGCAGGCGACCCTTGAGCGACTCGATCTCGACAAGGAAACCATTGTAATTTTCCTCACCGACAACGGCCCGGCGGGTGGAGGTTCTGCCGGACCATTTCGCGGCGCCAAGGCTTCGGTTTTCAACGGTGGCATACGCACGGTCTGCTTCCTGCGCTGGCCGGGCAAGATTGAAGCGGGTTCACAGGTTCCGTTTACTTCGGCACACCTCGACCTGATGCCCACCATTCTCGACTTTTGTGGAGTGGATAAACCCAAAGAAGTCAGCTTCGACGGACGCAGCCTCCGACCTCTGATCGGTGAAGTCGGAGTCAGCAAAGTGCAGGGTGGCTGGGAAGACCGTCACTTGTTTCTACAGTGGCATCGTGGCAACGAACCAGACCGCTATCACTCCTTCGCTGCCATCGGACCGCAAGGACGCTGGAAACTGCTCAACAACAGCAACCGGGGCGATCACAAGCTTAAAGGCGAACCAAAATTTGAGCTCTATGATTTGAAAAAGGACATCGGTGAAAAGAACAACATCGCTGCTGACCATCCGCAGATCGTCGCGAATCTGAAAGCTGAGTATGACAAGTGGTTTGACGATGTTTGCTCCACCCGCTCACCGAATTTCGGCATGCCGCCGATGGTGATTGGAGCCGATCAACAACCAACCACGGTGCTAACTCCACAAGACAAGCGTGTGGAATCCCAGGATGAAAAAGGTTGGGACACCGCCGGTTTTTGGCCGGTCGATATCGCCAAAACAGGCCCCTATACGATCCACGTTCGTCTACGGGCCGAAACCGCCAAAGCTACCAATGTGTCGCTGAAATTGAAGGTAGGCGATTCCGAATGGACCAAAGATCTAATCGTCCCGCGCGGAGTCGATGCCATGCCGATTGGAGACATCACTTTCCCAAGCAAAGGAATCGGCAAGTTCACCGCCAATTCCGATGGTGCTCCGGTATATCAGGTGACTATTAAGTGAGCCAACGGCGCAATCTGGCTACAGCGATTACTTGTCATCAACCGCGCACAGCGGAATGATTCCTGACGATTTTATGAAGAAGACATCCCTGATTTTCCTACTGCCAATCCTCGCGCTGTCGCTTGCCGACGCGCAGGACAAGAAAAAGAAGAACGCTGAAAAGAAAAAGCCGGATCCTCCGACCGGGTACACCGACACTCCGGTGCTCCCCGGCGGCAAATGGCGCGTTCATGACGACGCCCGCCCACGCCCCGAAGTCGTGACTCCCGGCAAAGCAGCGTCAAATGCGCCATCTGATGCAATCGTCCTTTTCGATGGATCCAATCTGGATGAGTGGGTCATGGAGAAAGACAACTCTGCTGCCGACTGGTATGTAAAAGACGGCTTCATGGAAGTGCCTCCGAAAGACAAAACCGTCGGCGGCTACATCAAGACCAAGCGCGAGTTCGGCGACATCCAGCTGCATGTGGAATTCGCTACTCCGGAGAAAGTGGAGAGCGCTTCCCAGGGACGCGGCAACAGCGGTGTCTTTATTCTCGGTGGCTACGA
>JAHDCN010000473.1 GCA_020629815.1 Verrucomicrobiota bacterium | reverse complement strand
GTCGCCAATGGAGCCGATGCCATTTATTTTGGTCTGCCCACTTTCAATGCCCGCATCCGGGCAGACAACTTTACGGCAGAAGACCTGCCCAAACTGATGACGTTCCTGCACGAGCACGGCGTCCGCGGCTTCGTCACCTTCAATACCCTGATCTTCACGGGAGAACTGGAAGCAGCGGAACAACAGCTTCGTTTGATCAATGATTCCGGCGTCGATGCCGTATTGGTTCAGGACATGGGTCTGGCCCGTCTGGCTCGAAAAATTACTCCGGAGCTCGATCTCCACGCCTCGACACAAATGACGATCACCTCCCCGGAGGCTCTCGAATTTGCCAATGAGCATCTAAACCTCGATTGTGCCGTCATCGCCCGTGAGAACTCAATCCGGGAAGTAAAACTGTTTCGCGCCAATGAGCCGGGCGCAGTGAAACTGGAAACTTTCGTGCACGGCGCTTTGTGCGTCGCCTACTCTGGACAATGCCTGACCAGTGAATCACTCGGGCAACGCAGTGCGAATCGCGGAGAATGTGCTCAGGCTTGCCGGATGACATATGATCTATTCGTCGACGGCGAACAACGCGAACTCGGCGACCAACGCTATTTGTTATCTCCACAGGATCTGGCCGGAGTGGATCAGATTCCTGATCTGCTCGAAGCTGGCATTTCCACTTTTAAGATCGAGGGGCGATTGAAAACGCCGGAATATGTCTCTGCCGTTACCCGCGTGTATCGCGATGCGATTGATCGAGCAGTGGAAGGCAATCAAGCCCCTGCAAACGATGCCGATCGCTACGAACTGGAAATGGCCTTCTCGCGCGGCCTTTCCTCCGGTTGGCTGGAAGGCATCGACAACAAGAAGCTGGTCCACGCACGCTTCGGCAAAAAACGTGGTGCTTTCGTTGGTCGCATCGAAGCGATTGGCAATGACTGGGTCGAGGTAGAGGCGGAAACTCCAATCAAAAACGGTGACGGGATTGTTTTTGATACCGGTGGAGACACCGATCGCGAACAGGGCGGCCGTATTTACGAAGTTCGAGGCAAAAAACTGTTTTTTCAAAAAGACCGGATTCGTTTTGATCGTCTGAACAAAGGCGACCGCATCTGGAAAACCGACGATCCCGCTCTGAACAAGCGACTGCAGAAAAGCTGGCAGGTCGACTGGGAGAAAAGCAAAGCGCGACAGCCGGTGCGCTGGAAAGTGACCGGTTCTCCCGGGGCACCACTTACTCTCTCTGATCAAGCAAGTGGACTGCAGGTCTCCAGCGAAGCCGAAATCGAAGTAGCCAGAAACCGCCCCCTGACTCCGGAATTTCTTCAGGAAAAACTGGGCAAGCTTGGCAACACCGGTTTCGAGCTGGCAGACCTCCAGGTCGATCTCGAAGGCGACTGCATGCTGCCGGTGAGCGCTATCAATCAGCTGCGGAGACAAATGGTCGACGAATTGGAGCAGCAGCCGGAAGAAGCAACGCCAAGTCAACGCTCTGCCAGTTCCGAGATTCGACTCACAGATCTTTTGCCGCAACGCGAGTCACCGGCGACTGAGGAATCCAACCTTCGCGTGCTATGTCGAAACTTCGAACAAATTGAAGCCTGCCTGGAAAACGACATCGAAACCATCTACGCCGACTTCGAAGATGTGAAGCGCTACAAGGACGTGGTCGCCCGTGTCCGCGAAGCCAATCCAGAGACTAGAATCTTCCTGGCCACGCCGCGAATTCAAAAGGCCGGCGAGGTTGGTTTGTTTCGAGTCGTTGAAAAAGCCAAACCTGATGGCGTATTGGTTCGCAACCTCGGCGGCGTGCAGCATTTCAGTCAGCAGGATGAATTGGCGATGATCGGCGATTTTTCGCTGAACGTATCAAATCCTCTCACCGCAGCATTTTTTCAGGAACAGGGATTCGAAAACCTGACGATTTCCTACGATCTCAATATTCAGCAAGTGCTCGATCTGCTGGGAGGCGCTTCCCCTGACTGGTTTGAGCTGACCCTGCATCAGCACATGCCGATGTTTCATATGGAGCATTGCGTTTTCTGCACCTTTCTGTCCGAAGGAACCGACGTCACCAATTGCGGACGTCCCTGTGACGAATACCAGGTGGAACTCCGCGACCGGGTCGGTCAGCATCACATTCTCAGCGCTGACGTCGGTTGCCGAAATACACTTTTCAATGGCCGGGCCCAAAGCGGCGCCCGCTTTTTTGAAAACCTTCATCAAGCCGGACTCCGGCGCTTTCGGATCGAGCTGCTCAAAGAAGATCAAAGAGAAGCCTCCGAAACCATTCAGGCCTACCGGAGTCTGGTAGATCGGGATTCCGAAGGCGAGCAACTTTGGCAAAGGCTGCAAGTCGAGTCCAAACTGGGCGTGGTCGAAGGCACCTTGGCGTGATCTAC
>JAHDCN010000472.1 GCA_020629815.1 Verrucomicrobiota bacterium | reverse complement strand
ACCATTTGAAACTCCGGCTGCATGAACACCAGCCACAGCAAATCTTCCACGGCGACTGGATTTTTGCCGTCGCCGACGATTTCATTCAGAACGGCTTTTTCCTCATCGCTTGGCTCGCGGGACAGGGCGTAGCGATACAGCCAACTGCCGTCGGTGCTTCCTCCGGCGATTACGTTCTCGGCACCTTTCTTCAGGTAGCCTGCCAACAAATCACCATTCGCCAAATCGATAGCCTGCAGGGTGGTGAGTTCAGCCGGGCGGGTGCTCACGACCTGATCCCGATGCGGGCGCCCCAGTGAACGCATGAGGAAATCGTTCTTCACCAGCGCAGCACGCACAGGTGGAGTCGGGCCGACAGGTGGTAGGTTCTTTGGATCAAGCACAACACCCCAGGGCTGAGATCCGTGCCCTTTGAGTTCTTTGGCGGGCTTCCATTCGCCTTTGCCGGGAGGGCGGGCTTGCCAGGACTGGTCGGTGGCAACTTCGGTATTGCCTTTTTCATCGAGAAACCAAAGCTGGGCGACAAACCCGGCTGCGCCGCCATGCATCTCCGCATCGACCTCGATTAGGTTGCTGCCTTGTTTCAGGTGCGGAATCAAATCGATGTAAACGGCCTTGGTCCAGTCGGTCGACTCAGCGATTTTCTTGCCGTTCAGGCGGAGTTTAAAGGCGTTGTCACAGGTGGCCATCAGCACTGCGTCTCGCGGGATTTCGGTCAACTCGAAGCTGCGCTGTAACTGAGATTTCTTCCCCGTTTCGCCTTGATGCCAAATCCATTTAGCAGTCACCTCGCTCAGGTCGGGTTGTGCTTTGGTTTGATCAGCCTCGGCGACTCGATTTACCTTTGCCTCGGAGCGCATCGGGTTGGTATCTGTGACCTGCCAAATCGTATCAAGAAACTGCTCGGCGGTCATGCGTTTGGCCAGGGGGCCGGCGTAGGCGTAGTCTTCGCCCGAATCTTCTTTCAGGATCACGGCTTCGGACTGGTAGGCTTTCGAGGTCATTACGAAGCGAATGAATTTGCGCAGGTCGTATTGATCTTCAGCAAATTGCACGGCGAGAAAATCGAGGAGGTCTTCGTTCCAGGGTTCGGAATCCATCGCATCAACGGGGTGCACGATACCACGTCCCATCAGGCGCTCCCAAACCCGGTTCACAACGGTGCGAGTGAAACGTCCGTTGTCTGGATGAGTCATCAAGGCCGCCAATTGCTCAAGGCGTTTCTCCTTCGGTTGAGTCGCATCGATATCGCCCAGCTCGGGATAAATCCATTTTGCCTCGGCCATCACGCCGGTCGGTTTGTCGCAGCGATTCAGCTCCAGGGGCTCTTCGGAAAAAATCGCGGCCAGGTTGTAGGCTTCCTCCAGTTTCCAGCCATCGATGAAGCTGTCATGACAACTGGCGCACTTCATATTGATGCCGAGAAACACCTGCGAAATATTTTGTGAAAACTGGATCTCCCGTGTCTGGCTTGCATTCACGTCGCCGCGCCATTTGATTCCGTTGATAAAACCAGCCGCCTCGGGCTTCGGTGCGATTAGCTCACGGGTTAGTTGATCGTAGGGTTTGTTTTCGCGCAGGGCAGTATACAGCCAGCCGGTAATCTGCGTCCGGCCCTTGGTAATGAATCCAGTGCCCGTGTAGTCGTTACGTAACAGGTCGTTCCACATCGTCAGCCAGTGATCGGCGTAGTCGATGTCGCGGGCTAAAAGGGATTCGATCACCTTGGTGCGCTTTTCCGGATCGGTGCTTTTGAGAAAGGTATCGAGCTCCTCCGGAGTGGGCAGAAGGCCAATGGCATCGAGGGTGGCTCGGCGCAAAAATGCCGCGTCAGCCGCCGCCGGGGGAGGGGACTTCTTTCGGGCAGCGAGATCGTGATCGAGCAGGCGGTCGACCGGATGATCTCGACCATTGGTCACGGCGGGTAACTCGACTTCGCGCGGCTTTAGAGGTGGTTCCCAGGATTTTTTGCCGAAGCTGAAACCGGGCTCCCACTTCATGCCTTCGTCGATCCATTTTTTCAAAACGGCCACTTGCTCGGCAGGCACGCGATCCTTTTTCTCCGGAGGCATCTGGTAATCCGGATCGGTCTCCTCGATTAATTCGAGAAAGTATGACTTCGCAGCGTCGCCCGGAGTGGCGGATTCGTCTTCGAGAAAGAGCTCCTTGGTATTCAGCGAGAATCCGCCCTTCGCCTTTTCTCCGCCATGACACTCGACGCAGTGTTGTTTCAGGATCGGCACAACGTCGTGCGCGAAATCGACAGCAGCTGCGGTTCCAGTGAAGAAGGAAAGTAAAATGGTAGCGGCAAGCTTCATCGAGTGGCGAGTCATCTTTAGACAGGATTAACGAGATTCCCTTGGATTAACAGGATTGTATTCGAGAAAATGAGGCAAAACATCTGCGCA
>JAHDCN010000471.1 GCA_020629815.1 Verrucomicrobiota bacterium | reverse complement strand
CGTAGCAAAACTCCAACACGTGTTCATCAGGATCCGTGATGAAAATCTGCTTCGCTCCGTCCGGTCGGATATTGATGTTAATGATGTTGGCACCACGGTCTTCAAGCTGCTGTTGGCAGGTTTCGAAGTCATCCACTTCCATCGCAAAGTGGCTGCCCCGCGGATGCTCCTGAACCGGGTAATCGAGGCCTTCGAGCAGGTGTAGTTCGCGAGTTTCTCCGAGAGCAAACCAGGCCCCTTCGAAGTCGAAGGCAGGACGGTCCTTTTGTTTCAGGCCGACCACTGACTCGTAAAATTCGATACTGCGTGGAACATCGCTCACAGCGAGGGCGACGTGATTGAGATCGACAATATTCATGAGGTTTCCTTGTGATTGGCGGGTTCCGATTCCACTTCCTCGAGAAGGATCTTTAGAGCTCCTCCCGACTGGGCAATTTCGACGAACAGGGTAATTAGCGAAAACCCCATACTGATCAATGCGATAATGAAGAAACTTTGCCCGATGGAAACCGCATTCGCCAGGATTGCTACCATGGAAACCACACAGCAAACGAGGCTGACCACACCGAGTAACTGCATCCAGCGGATCAGGATCAGGCGGATGCGCAGGTTATCGATCTGCTTGCGCAGGTGATCGCCGCCCTGATCCAGCCAATCGCGGTGCAGCTGCCGGATCAGACTGGCCAGATGCAGGAAGCGGTTGGTATACGAAAGAAACAACAGCGAGATCGCCGGGAACAGCAGGGCCGGAGTGGACACTTCCATACCAAAGGATCGGCGATGAAGGGGGGAATGCGAGAGAATTACCGCGCTACCGGAATTGATTCTGTGTCAGCAAATTCCGGTGTCACGGAAATGTCTTTTTCCTCGAGCCCGCGAAGCACAGTAATCGTGATTGGTTTTCCAGCCGGTAGAGTTTGCAGCAGAGCTTCGAGTTCGATCAGGGTTTTGACTTCTTGATTGTGGGCGCTGAGCACTACGTCGCCTTTCTGCAAACCGGCCCGGGAAGCAGGGGAGTTTTCACGGATTTTGACGATCTCCATCGTCGTTGCGCCACCGGGAATGACGGCGCCGATCCAGACAGGGCCGGTTCGTTGGTGGGCGCGGAAATCGGAAATTATTTTGTTCAAGTAAGCGGCAGGGATCGCATGAGCCTCTTTCTCGTTTTCCAGTGAATGAGCGGCCAACAGGGCTTCGATTTCGCCTTCGTCATTGATCAGCGGAGTGCCGGGGCGGCAAACGGATTTGTCGTCCAGCCGAATTCGGAGCATCGGGGTTGGCAAAGGTTGCCCGAAATAGTGATGATCCCGACCGGCGACACGGAGGCGCGCAGGCTTACTGGTATGGACGGCTTGCAAAGGATGTCCGGCCGTCGTCCCGGTTTTCGGTGAAATGGTAAAAGGGACAGTTTTCTTCCCGATATCGGAAACACTTTCGATCAGGCACAGCTGACTGCGTGGATCGTGATGCAGGATGCGAGCCTCGATCACCCGGTCGCCGGTTCTTAATTGAGCGGTTTTTCTCTCCTGCTTGTTGCGGCCGGAGGGAATCAGGCAGATGAACCAGCCTGATTCGGCGACACAAACAGCGGGAGTGTCGCCATCTTCTCCCGGCCAGCTGACCGTTGCTGGCAGCGGCTCGCTTTTGCTCGGAGCGGGGGACTGCGGCTGCTGCGAATCGACCCAGTTGGCATGGGATGCCACGGCAAAGGCGATTACCTGCAGGCTGCTTTTCGTGGGGAGAAGCATCTGTGAAACGGCAATGGATTACAGTTCACGGAAAAATCCGCGGGCAGAGGCCGGAAGCACGGAGGGATCAGAATGGCCGGGAGCCAAACCGGGGACACGGTCGATTTTCGGAATCTTCAGTTCGATGATTTCCGGATCGGCCGGTTGTTGGTTCTCGGAAACGGGGCGAACTGCCATTTGTGCCGGCTGATTGGATTGCTCACTCTTAGCCGGTGCGAAAGCAACGTAACCGGCGGCCATGGCTGCTGCGGCTCCGGCAGGGATTAGCCATTTTGAAGGGCCAATTTCATTGAACCACATCGAGGCGCGTTCGGTGAGCAGGGATACCGAGGACTGCTGCAACATTTCGGAGCGCTGGCGGTCTTTGAATTCGGACACAAAATCTTCAAAGTATTCTTCGCCTGGTGATTCGTAGCGTTTGAGGCGGAGAAGTTTCTGCACGTCGCTGGTTTCGTCTTCCTTCATCAATGGCTGATTCTGTTGGATAATTGTAACGTTCGGCTTGGTTTTTTTCAATCGCGCCTATTTGCGGAATTCTTCGAGATAATTCTGCAGCTGCTTGTGCGCGTAGTGCAGGCGTGATCGAACGGTGCCTTCGGAAACGTTGAGAATTTTCGCGATTTCAGCGTGAGGCATGCCCTGAATATCGAACATAGTCACGA
>JAHDCN010000470.1 GCA_020629815.1 Verrucomicrobiota bacterium | reverse complement strand
AGCGAGTCGGCTTCCACTTCGCTGATCTGGAAGAAGAAGCGAGAAGGCGTCGGCGGGAGTAGTTTGTCTAACTGGTCTTTCGCATTAGCCACCGAACTGATGAAATAAAAGCCCCGACGAGTAACAAAAGGACAAGGAAAGAACCAATGGCAATAGCTTTCACTTTAGTTTTGTGATCCAACTGCCAGGGCGGCTTGGGTGGGGATTTTCGATAGGTAAATCCGTTCCAGAAGTCGCGATGAGTGTCAGGATGCTCGCCGTCTGCAAATTTCTGCTCCATGTAGGAGAATCGGGCTTCCTGCCATTCGTCGGCTTCTTTTCGGGCTTTGCGGAAAAAATTGGCGGCAGTGGATTTCTCGGTAGAAACGCTGACATTTATTGCACGATTGATTCCTGTCAAAGAACCCTTGCCATCCTCAAGTAGTTCTTTTGCGCGAAGTTCACACATATGGGCAATGGTCCCGTTTCCATCGGCCGAAGTTGCGGTTGCAAGTGAGTTAAAAATATCAACGCTATTCCACCCGTCTCCCAAAAATATCAGTCCAGAAATTCCCTCTGTCGCAGCAAATTTATTCTGCCTCTCCAGCTCGGTTTTCGTGTATTGAGGCATACGCAAAGATCCTTCATCAAACCCGGGTAGGAGAAATACTCTGTGTTCCTCTCTGTTGTTTTTTTGTGGAAGAGATAGAATCCAGTCCATCGCCATCAGTTGGTATTTCTCCCGACCGAAGTGAGCATCGGGATTGATCTCGATGGCTTTGGCAATGTGGTCTCGGGCCTGTTTCACTTTTTCCAGGTCCGAAAAATCGCGACCATTGCGCAGCCATTGGTGGACCAGAAAGGTGCCAAGATTGGCGTGGTAACGATACTGGTGTTCTTTGTCGTTCACTTGATCAATGATCTCCTTTTTCTTCGCCATCCACTCGATTGCCTCAGGGCCGCGACCCAGTCGGTCACAGGCAACTCCGGCATCATCGTAAAGCTTGAGTTTCAACGGGCTGTCTTCCAATTCGCGGGTCACCATTTCGAGTCGCATTTCGTAATAGCGTGGGGGAAAACGCTCGAAACGTCCGGTGATGGTTTGCAGCAGGGTGGGGGAGACCTGCGAGGCTTCGAGTCGCAACGTATCACGGTCCCAGATACAGGCCGTTGTCGCTCCGGGGGAAACCCAGATAAGAATCACCAGCAACCAGGCGATTAGGTCTCTATTCCAAGCCTTACTTTTCATCCACGTAAGAATCAATCACCGTGCCATCGGCAATTTTGGCCCGATACTCGCGTTTGCCGTTGGGGAAGAGATCGACCCGGATTAGGTGATTCACGCTTTGCCATTTCGCGAGGTAGTCTCGCGCTCCTTCGGAATCAAGGTGCTTGTCGGTAATCCTTCGCACCCCTGCACCCCAGGCTCCGTCGCCGAGATACACGATGCCTTTTTCCTGATCGCGTTTGCCAGCGGTGAGTTTCCAACTGCGCTTGTAGGTGTGGTGATCATTCTCAAAGACGGCGCTCACCTGATATTTTTCGAATAGGGGGCACCACTCGGACTGAATGCCTTTAATGTTTTTCTTCACGCCAGTACCCCAGGCCGGGCGATGATAGGTGGGGAAGACGTGGGCAAATTTGCTTCGTTCCGCCAGTGTTTGATTCAGCCAATCGGTCTGACTGCCTACTTTTTGAGTGTGATCGGAGTCGAGGCAAACCAAACTCAGGTAGTCGGCAAAATCGACGGCGAAATTGGAGCGGCCTTCGTTGGGTAAATCGAAGAAGGAATAATAAAACGGTGCCTTCTTGTGCGGTCCTAGAATAGATGAGTTGGTCTCGTGATTGCCGATGGCGGCGACCATGGGCAGGTGGCGGCCGTCTTTGGAAGCCACCAGATCGGTCCAGTTGTCGATCCAGTCATACCACTTCGAAACCTCTTTGCCGTTGGCGTAGGCCAGATCGCCGCCCAGATAGCCGAATAACACATCCTCTTTTCCGGCCAGCCGACAGATCGGTTCGGCAGCCGCGGTTCCCATATCTCCGCCGGTTACAAACGACAGGGGCGCGGACAGATCAGCAGGGGCGGTGCGAAACCAGCCTTCGCGATGTGTTTGCCCATCGGCACTCAGTTGAAAGCGGTATTCAGTGCCGGGTTGGAGGCCGGTCACTGGTGCGCGATGCACGATGGATTTTGCGGTGCCGAAAGGAGCTGACTTAAATGCAATCTCTCGAGATGCATCGCTGCCGTCTTTTGGGGAGATTCGCAGTTTCCAAATCGCTTTGCGCGGAGCCTTGTCTTCCTCCCTTGGTGTTCGCAATACCGGACGGCGGGCAAACCACTGGTCTCCGGGATCTCGTCCGGCGAGGTATATCCAGGTTTCCTCCGGTTTCACAATGGCATTCTCTCCCAGCCACAGCCGCGGAATCGC
>JAHDCN010000469.1 GCA_020629815.1 Verrucomicrobiota bacterium | reverse complement strand
TCGGCGACGTTGTAGCAATAGTCGTCAGTTTGACCGTAGCTGGTTCCAGGGCGAATACCGCCGCCGGCCATCCACATGGTGAAACAGCGCGGGTGGTGATCACGACCAAAGTTGCTGGCATTGAACTTGCCCTGACAGTAATTGGTTCGCCCAAATTCCCCGCCCCAAATCACCAGAGTATCTTCCAGCATACCTCGCTGTTTTAAATCGGTGATCAGAGCCGCAGATGCCTGATCGGTTTCTCCTGCCTGACGTTTGATGCCACCTGGCAATCCGCCATGCTGATCCCAGCCGGGGTGATAGAGCTGAATGAAACGCACGCCCTTTTCTGCGAGTCGACGGGCCATCAGGCAGTTGGCAGCGAAGGTGCCGGGAGTTTTGGCGTCTTTGCCATACAGCTGAAAAGTGGATTCCGGCTCTTTGTCGATCGCTGTCACATCCGGGATGGAGGCTTGCATGCGATAGGCCATTTCATATTGGGCAATGCGCGTTTCCAGCTCGACGTCTCCAGTCTTTTCCAACTGATGCTGATGCAGCTCATTGAGCCGATCAAGCATCTTGCGCCGTCCACCCGGATCGACACCATTGGGGCTATTCAAATACAGGACCGCATCCTTGTCGGCGCGGAAGCGAACGCCAGCGTGCTTGCCGGGAAGAAAGCCGCTGCCCCACAAGCGCGAGACGAGAGGCTGGCCGCCTTTGTTTTTGGTCACCAAGGTAACAAACGAAGGCAGGTTCTCATTCATCGAGCCAAGGCCGTAGGAAAGCCAGGCTCCCATGCTCGGACGACCGGGAAACTGCGCTCCGGTTTGCATGAAGGTGACGCCGGGACCGTGGTTGATCGCCTCGGTATACATCGACTTCACGAAAGTGATCTCGTCGGCGACCTTGGCGGTGTGCGGTAAAAGTTCGCTGAGCCAGGCTCCACTTTGTCCGTGTTGCTTGAATTCAAACGGTGTGCCTACCAAGGGCAGGCTGGCCTGGTTGCCCGACATGCCAGTCAAGCGTTGCCCTTTGCGAACGGAATCGGGAAGCTCTTTACCGGTTTCTTCAATCAGGCGTGGTTTGTAGTCATACAGGTCCATCTGTGACGGACCACCGGATTGGAAAAGAAAAATGACTCGCTTGGCCTTGGCCGTGTGATGAAATCCGCCGTTGATGGCTGGAGCCGCCTGAGCGGATTCGTTCATCAAATTCGCCAGAGCAATTCCGCCGAGTCCTCCGGCAAAGGAATTGAGCGCCTGACGGCGACTGAGTCCGATGGGTGATTGGTAACCGGTGCAGTGCATGTTGGAAAGTAGGAAGGGTAAAGTCGGAAGTAGGAAGGGGACTTAACAGGGTTAGGTCAGTGAGGTAACCCTGTTAGGTCAGCGTTTGGTGATTGAAGAGTGGGGATTGAACACGAATTTTCACGAATCGGGCGGTATTAGCATAAATTCTCCGGCCGCAAAGACTCCCGATAATTCGTGCTAATGCCGTAAAATGTACGCTAATTCGTGTTGAAGGGATTTTCGGAGATAGCGCGCTTTTCGAATTGGATACGCTGCTATTTTTCTTAACACGAATTTTCACGAATTGGGCGGTATTAGCGTAAATTCTCCGGCCGCAAAGACTCTCGAAAATTCGGGCTAATGCCGTGAAATGAACGCTAATTCGTGTTGAAGAGCTTTTCTGAAGAGGCGCGCTTTTAAAGTTGGATACGCTCCTATTCTGTCTAACACGAATTTTCACGAATTGATCGGTATTAACGTTAATTATTCGATCTCGCTGCGGAAAGAAAGATTGTGATAGTCTTCGTATCTGATGGCCGATAAATACAAGGATGGAACTTACGAAATTGTGGGTGCCGCTTTCCGTGTTCACAGTGCTCTTGGCTCGGGGCTTCGGGAGAAGCCTTATGAAAATGCTTTGGTTATCGAATTGAAAAAAACATTTCGCGTAGACCAACAAAGACCTTATCCCATCCTTTACGAAAATAAGGTAGTCGGCGATTGCATTCCCGATATCACGGTCGACGAGCGAATCCTGGTCGATACAAAATCGGTAACTTCCATCGGTGACAACGAAGTGGCGCAGATGTTGAACTATTTGCGAATCTCTCACTTGAAGGTCGGTCTAATTATCAATTTTCAAAATGCGTCGTTAGAATGGCGCAGGGTGGTTCGGTAAAGAAAAATGGTCAGCGTTTGGTGATCGATTCGTCAAAGTTCATCAGCGCCGACACCAGCATCGTCGTGGCGGCGAGTCGGGCGGGATTTTCGACGTCGGTGGTCTTGGTGTCGCCTGTCTGAAAAAACTCGTTGGCTTTGTCGGTATTTTCGGAAAATGTCGCGAGCTGATCTTGAAGCAGGTTGCTGAGAATCTCTTTTTCTTTCTCGTCCGGCGTTCGGCTGGTGAACAGGCGGAAGGCTT
>JAHDCN010000038.1 GCA_020629815.1 Verrucomicrobiota bacterium | reverse complement strand
TGCAGTCGCCGTTTGAGAAAGGCTGCCTCGATAGCGTGGCAGCCGACGCAGAGGCGTATTTGGGGATGTAGACGGAACCGGGTAATTTCTTACTCAGCCGCCGCTACGCTTTTCGTCGGGCCAATCTCCCACCCGTTTACGGTCATTTCACCATTCACGCCGCACTTAAATAGGAGCGGCTTCTCCAATCCTGCCTTCTTATCGCTCGCGGGGTTTTCATACTTTTCCGTGTCACTCACATTGATCAGCTCGTTGCCTTTCACTGTCGCGCCATAGCTGTTTTCGTTTCGAAACAGGGGACGCGCCAGGCCACGACATTCAATGATGTTTTCAACCAAGCGAATCGTGTCGAAGTCGCTGCCTCCGTGTATACCGAAAAGCCCTTCTTTACGGGGCGTCACCGTTTCGCGAGCGATGATATGATTATTCCGAATCGTTACCTGATTATAGATTCCGTGATTCCAGAGAACGCCTCTGCCGGGATTGTTCACGAGGTTATTGTGAAATAGAAACGGTCCCGGTGCCGGTGATTTAGCAAAACCGCAGATCGCATTTCCTCCATCCTTATCAACGGTAAAATCGAAAAGGTTGTGACTGATCTCGACTCCGTTTCGCGGAAACTCCACCGCGTAGCCGGTCGTGAAATAGTTATGATGAATGTGAAAGGTCACCCCACTCTCAGGAACTTTCCCTCCCTCATGCTTCGGTATGGAGATCACCCCATGACAGATATTGTGATCAATCTCGAAGTCCTCATTTCCTTCAAATGGAAATTCTATGGAGAAGTTCACGCCTATGGTATTGTGATGAATGTGGCAACGACGTCCGCCGCGCCCCTTAATACCGAAAACGTTTCTCGCTTTGCCTTCGATGGTTTTGGTGAATCGATTGTTCCAAATCTCGCTATCAATGGCCCAGGTCACGAAAATGGCCCCGCCGGAGACTCCGCCGTCATGACCCGGCAGTCCGCCTTTCTTCCACTTGCCTCCGGCATCGATGAAGTCGCAATTGTGGACCTTTGCGTTTTTCATCCCGAACGTCCGAATCCCAGACCAAAGAACGTCTTCCACGCGCAAATGATGCAGATGTAGATTCTCATTTCCGTTTCCGAAAATTGCTCCGTGAACCTGCGGGCCCCGAAGGGTCATATGAGAAATCGAAATGTCCTTTCCCTTATTGGCGAGGCGAATCAGGTAGCAGTTCTCCTCGTCTTTTTTGGGCCTAAGCTCTCCTCCGGGAAGAGCAAAATTTCCCGTTTTCCAATTTTCGCTGGCAACGAGAATTGTCTCACCGATCCCGGCGCCCTTCAGTTTCGTTCCCTCCTTCAAAACAAGCGGCTCCTCAAGAATGAAGATTCCTTTTCCCACCGCTATCTCGCTGCCCTCCGGTTCATTCGCAACAGCGCTAAGCAGTTCCTGCACATTGGCAGCGGGTTTCCCTATGCAAAAAGGTCCTGCTACGAAAAGGAGTAAAATGACAATTAAACCGAATCTCATAATCTCACCTGTTAAACAGATACGATTCCCGGAAACTTTTTGGGGGTACAAACCCGCTTCGGTAAGACACGCAAATCAGCCAAATTTCCCCTTTTTCCCATTGCTTGTTGGTCTGGGATTTTTGCGGTAAAGAACCAATATGACTTTGGCTTCTCTTGTTCAACGCTGCTTGCTCGCTTTTCTCCTGCTCGCAACGATAAACCTTTCCCATGCCGACGGCTCGAAGCCGAACATCATTTACATCATCGTCGATGACATGGGTTACGCTGATCTTTCCTGCTATGGACAGAAATCGTGGACGACTCCGAACATTGATCGGCTGGCGACTGAAGGGATCAAATTCACATCGCACTACTCGGGCAGCACGGTTTGTGCGCCTTCTCGCAGCAGCTTGATGACGGGTCAGGATCAGGGACACACGCGGGTGCGTGGCAACGGGAATCACCGCTTGCTCAAAGAGGACACCACGGTGGCGGAGCTACTCAAAGGCGCTGGCTACACTACCGGCATGATCGGCAAATCCTGCGTGACTGGCAACGTTCAGGCAGCGCAGGCACCGTTCGAATGTGGCTTCGATACCTACTACGGAACGCTCAGTCATGTGACAGCTCACCACCACTGGCCGCAGTTTGTTTATGATGATGGAAAGCAGGTCGAGATCGAGGGCAACGAAGGAAAAACCGGCAAAGTTTTTATTCAGAATCGCTATACGGACAAGGCGATCGAGTTCGTCGAAGCCAATCAGGAGAAACCGTTTTTCCTCCTGCTTTCCTACAGCACCCCTCATGCGGACATTGACGCGCCGACGGAAGACGTGAAACCGTTTCTCGGAAAGTTCGAGCCGGAAGTCGCTTACAAAGGCGGGCACTACAAGGGCACTAAAACGATCAAGGCCAACTACGCCGGTATGGTGGCTAATCTCGACAAGAATATCGGCAAACTGCTCGCTACATTGAAGAAAGCGGGCATTGATGACAACACAGTCGTAAGCTTCACCAGTGACAACGGCCCGACCTCAGCCGGCGGCTATCAGCCAGAGTTTTTTGATTCCAACGGCATCTATCGCGGCGCCAAGCGTGATCTCTACGAAGGCGGAATCCGTGTGCCCTTCCTCGTCCGCTGGCCGGCCAAGATTGAAGCTGGCCGGGAGTCCGATCATCCTTCGGCCTTCTGGGATTTTTTACCGACGGCCTGTGATCTTGCCGGCGTGGAAAAGCCTAACGGAATCCAGGGAATCTCGTATGCCCCTACCCTGCTCGGCAACGAGCAACCGAAGCATGACTTTCTTTATTGGGAGTTTCACGAAAAGGGCGGCAAAGTCGCGATCCGCCAGGGTGACTGGAAAGTAGTCGGTGTCGATCGCTCCAAGGCAAAGCCCAAGCCTTTCGAACTCTACAATTTGAAGGACGACATCTCCGAGACCAACGATCTGGCGAAGAAGCATCCAGAGAAGTTGCATGAGCTAGTCAAGACGATGCAAACGCATCGGAAGTCGAGTGAAGTCGCTGGTTGGAACTTTGAAGTTCAGAAAAAGAAGCCGAAGAAAAAAAAGTGAGCGGGTGAAATCAATTCGGGCTCATTCGTGGCAATTTGTGAAAATCCGTGTTAACCGCGAAGGATTTTTGAGCATCCCTGCGAACGAATAAACGAGCACTACTTCACAAACCGAACCGGCAATGTCGGTTGCTTGATCAGCGTCAACTTTACGTCATCGGCATACCAACCGCCCAAACGCGTCGGGGTCGTGGATGCCGTCATGGCATTCACATTGACCGAGATCAGAGCCAGATTGGCATCCGGATCGAGGATACAGGAGGCAGAAATGGTTTCTGATTCACCGTTCGGCTTCAGAAGGAGCCTCCTGTTCCCGACCGCAAGAGCATCGGCAATGACATTTGGCCACTTTTGGCCGATCGATTCCGGCGGTGCCTGATAGAGTTGGATGGTGCAAGTCGCTTTCGATCTGGCCGTTTTCTTATCCGTTGGAGCTGCCTCCCGAAGGAACGTAGCTGACAACTCCAGTGTCACCCGGGTGTCGATGTCATCAGTCGCCCACTCCTGTTGCAGAGACGACAAGTCGACCAGTTGAAAAAGATTACAGGCTGCTGCGCCCCCATTCGGCTTGCCAGTCACATTAGCTGTTTCCAGAAAGCGTAATAGCTGTGTCCCGTCCGGCCTTTTAATTACCTCCGCAGGGTCACCGCTCCACTCGCCGAAAATTTTGGGAAAGCCGATTTTCGTTTTGCCGACAAAGCTTTCGAAATTGCCATTCGCAACCGGCAACGCTCTCGCCTCCGACTTTGGAGATCCAACAGCCCAGGCGACGCCGACACCGATAATTCCGAAGAAGGCGCCACCCACCAAAGCAGCTGCTAATTGTTGCGGCCAACCCATTCGATGAATGGCGCCGGTCCGTACCGAAGATTCAGTCGGCTCATCGACCTCGCCTTCCAGCTCCATCAAGGACGCTTCTTCGGTCAAGGCACCGTGTATCTGAGTCGCCTTCAGATACCTGGCACGCACCTCTGGGTTCCCGACAATTTCGTCGGAAAGCGACTCCGCCTCCGCTTCGCTTGTCAGTCCATCAATATGCTTCTGGATCAGCTCGTCCCAGTCGATTGATTCGTTCATGAAAATTCCTTTCGCATTTGTCGTTCAATGCACGTTTGCAGATCACGTCGCGCACGCTGGATCGCTTTGTAAACTGCTTCCACAGTTCGGCCTTCGCGTTCAGACAGCCACTGCGGGCTCCGGTTTTCGTGATAGTAGCCTTGCACGAGACGACGCTGTTTGTCGGTCAGCTTGCCCAGGCAGGTCGCCAGATGTCGCTCCAGCACCTGCGCAAAATCGTCGTTACCTTCCATCTCCTGCTCGAGCACTTCGATCGCCTTCACATTGAGCTGAGCCCGCCGTTGTGAGCGGGCCAGAAAACGGCGCGTTTCGATTCGCGAGAATCCCATCGCCCAGTTAGTAAATGGTCGCTGCGGATCATAGGATTCGAACTGACGCCACAGCGCCACCGCCGTTTCCTGCATAATCTCGCGGGCATCGGCCAGGTTGGGAACAGCGACCAGAATCGAACGCAGCATCACCGGCTCACTCTCCAGGAGCAGCCGCGTGAAGCGTTCGTGATTGTCATTTTGGTCCGGGCTCGCCATCAACGAATCGTAGTTTTCTTTTCAGGTCCACGATACGCCGGATTTTTGGACAAAAAAAGCAAACGCCGAATTCCTAGTAGTAGGGGCGGAGCATCAGGTAGCAAATCGGCCCGGTAATGGCGACATACAGCCAGATGGGAAATACGATACGCGTCCACTTGCGATGCCGGTCGACCATTCCGCAAAATCCCAGCACCCAGGTTTGAACAATCATGGGAAGGCTGATCGCCGCCAGAATGATATGGGTTATCAGCAGGAAAAAATACACTTTCCGGATCATACCCTCACCACCGAATTTGGTTTCTCCAGTGGTAAAGTGATAGGCGACATAGAATAGAAGAAATACAATCGACCCAATCATTGCGGCATTGATGAAGCGCTGATGCACCAAAATGTTCCTCCTCTTAATTGCGAACAAAGCGAGAATCAGGAAGACCGAAACAAGCGTGTTGATTGTGGCCATCACTGGCGGGATAAATCCGGTCGAAACTCCTTCCGGCAGAGGGATCTTGTGATCACTGCGCATGATTCCGACCAAAGCCAAAACCAGAATGGATAGACCAAACCCTATTCGACCCAGTTTTCGGGCAAGTTCCGGGCGAGCGGTGATTGTTGAAGTATTTGACATGATTGTATGAAAATTTCGGACTCCCGCCCATCTCTCTTTTAATTCCCCTATATGGGATACGCTGCTTTCAGCGTTTGGAGAGCCATTCCAATCAATTTTTCGTCCGGTAAATCTGCTAATGCAAGGGCAGATGAACCTCCATTGAAGGCCATCAGGATCGGCACGTTCAAATAGCGATGTAGATTCAGCCAGGTATTGAACTGACCTTGCGGCTGGCCATTTTCCGGCGTCCCAATCCAGGTAAACTTATCATCCCAGAAAGGTTCTTCGAAAAGGAGATAGAGTTTATCCAGTGTGCCCATGCCCAGCTTGTCGATCGACTGAGTTTTCTTCTTCGAAAGCGGCGGATCGAATTTGATGGTTCCTTTTTTCAACACGCCCAATGGAACGGTGACGATGACCTGATCAAATTTCTCAGCGCCCTGCTTTTCGATTGAGATTTCGACACTGTTTTCCTTCAAAGCAATGCGTTCGGTTTTTGAAGAAAGCCGGGTTTGGTAATCGCCCCTCAGTTGGGAAAAAATCTGGTCGTAGCCTTTGGGGAATTTCACGTCGGGCCCGTCATAGCCAACATTGGCTCCCCGAAACAACGCATCCAATCCGTAGTGCAATAAGTTCAGCTGTTTGGCATCGGCGCCAGCCGTTTGCTGGATGGATACTTCTTCCAGAAGCCACTTTGGTGCCTCTTTCTCCGGAATCTCCCTTCCGTCTTTTCCCCGGAAGACAAAATTCTCGATCGTCTCCACTCGCTTGATCTCGGCCTGATCGCACAAATCCATTAGTGGATTGCCCTCGGTTCCATGAATCCAGCTTGCACCGAGATCGACCGCAGCCCCGAGACTGCGATCTGTCCAGATGCGTCCCCCAATCCGGTCGCGGGCCTCCAACACGGTAACCTTCCGTCCCTGTTCGGTCAGTTGTTGAGCCGCAGCCAGACCACTGATCCCTGCACCGATAATAACGACATGACCGGAAGTAGAGACCTCAGCCAGTTTCGCAGCTGTTCGTAATCCCGATTCATAGGCAGCATGAACACTGCTGTTGTATTTGGGATGCATCGCCTCACCGGCGAAGAAGATTCGATTCTCGATCGGCTCTTCAATGATTCCGCGGTCCTTTTGCCTCGATCCTTTTGCGACATAGGAATAAGAACCGAAGGAATACGGGTCTTTGCTCCAATTGGTGCGGAGGTAGCCTTTGAGCTGATGTGTTTCGGAACCATCGGCGGCCCAGGGCAGAAATCCGGCTGTCATCGTTGCTAAACTTGTTCGTCGGTTCATTCCAATAGGAGAGAAGTTGTCGCTCTGAGAGAACAGAGTCAATGTTCCTCTGAGCATTTACGAAGAATCTCGTCGAATCAGCACCGCCAAATCATGACTTAACAGGGTTAGGTCAGTGACCTAACCCTGTTGGATCGGAAGACAACGACGGAAACCCAGCTCCTTAATCCCGATTCACTCCCACCACTCCATAGAAGCTGCCGCCGAATTGATCGCCCAGGGTGTAGACGCCGGGATCGACTTCGGCCGTGAACAGCTTGAAGGTGAAGTCACCACTGGTTTTCACGGTGTCTTTTGATGGGGAGAATTTCAAATCTCCAGTCTGGTCGGAGAGCCACTTCATGGATTCTTCGGCGCGGGAGTCGACCAGGACGTGGAGCATGCCCGGCTGCGAAACGGTGACTTCGTAGGCAGCAACCTGCCTTTTCTTGTCGTTGTTGAAAGTGATTAATAAATCTCCACCTCTCAGATAGTCCGGAATCTTGGAATAAGTAAAATCCCGGTCGCGGTAAATCTTCTCCCCTTCCACAAAGCCATGAATTTTCAGCTCGGGCGATTTGGCTTTTTTGCCATCAACAGTTCGGGTCACTTTCGAAAGCACATCGCCTCGCGGATCGACGTTTTTCGGGATTGCGATCTCTTTCTCAGCGCCTGCTTCCGGAATCGGTAAACAGACGGTTCGGGGATAGAGCGGTTGTTTGGCGTAGTGAGTGAATTGTTTCCCGATGTCGGCTTCTTCCGGTTTCTTATCGTGGAACAGGAACCGGTAACGCATGGTGAAAGTTTCGCCTTCGGGCAGGACCAACTCACCGTCGCCACCACTCTGAACCGGGCCGAAAGGATTGGCCGCCACGAGGCCGTAGTCGCGCGCGTGCCACCAGGTTTTGGAACGGGCATTTCCCGGGTGCGACAGGATCGCGATTCCGCTGTCCTTGCCGTCGATTTTTCCGTGGTAGTGAACCCAGTCGGCTTTCTTTCCCCAGACGTCACCGCCGGTGACTCCTTCGCTGTTCGCAGCGTGACCGAAGACCTCTTCGACGCCTTTGCCGGGCGCGGGTTTCAGGCGCAGATCAGGATGAGTGCGCAGGCCGATCACGCCGTCTTTCTTCTCGCCAAAGGTCACGGGCCCATGGCTGGCGTGGATGTTCAGTTCCAGGTCGAGGTAGCGGACGCCGTCGATCAGCCCGAATTGCATTTCTCTGGTGTCCGTACACTGAACTTTACCGTCCGGATCTTTCCATAGATTGAAGGTGCGGATCAAAGCCCGGTCTTCACCACTGCGGGTCTCGATGGTCCGGGCGTGCTCGATGGTTCCATCCGTCGGACGGGTGTCGTGCCAAAAGTCGATGCCGTTTACGCTTTCGTGGCCGATAAACAGGGACCGATGGTGAGGGTGATCCTGCTGCTCTCCGTCGCGGCCTTTCGGGTTCACCGGCCAATCGCGTGTCATGCCGGTGCCTGCCTCGTTTTGGATAGGATAAAGGATGGGATTGGAGAAACCGGCGGTGTGATATTCGGTAAACAGTTCGTCACCCATCTTTACGGTGAATTTGCCATCCTGTTCCGTGATCGTTACCTGCGTGTCTGACTGCGGTCGAACCAGGCGATTCAGGGTGTATTCGAGCAGGTTTTGAAAAGGAGTGCCATCGGTTGCGACGACGTCATTGAGGTGGAAGCGATAGACGTAGTTTGGCAGCAATTCGCCGTCGGCTATTTTGATTCGAATCACGCCGTCGGCGGCTTTGAAAGAACTGAGTTTGATCTCCTCTTTATCCAGCTCGTCGCCGCCATATTGATAGCCGTAATCATATCGGAAGCGCTCGATGCGGATGGTCTCCGGTTGATCAACCGGTTTGGTAAAGGTGACGTCGAAACCATCCGGCTTGAGTTGGCAGTTGGCCACTTCCAGCGAGTGGTTGCCCTGGTAGCAGATCCGCTGCAGTCCTTCGCTGAGTTTGCCCCAACCTCGGCCGGTCTGACCGACATAAAGAGTCGAGCCGTCGGGCGAGAAAGCGAGTCGGTTGTTGCCGCGCAGCAGGCCGTTTTGGTTATAGAATAGTGTCGCAGCTCCCTGGTAGTTGCCATCGACCCATTCGGGCATGCAGCGCACGATGCGGTCACCGGATTGATCCGGGATCAGCATCTGACCTTCGAAAGGACCAAAGCTGCCGTCTTCCGGAATGAAGGCTGGTTCCGCGCAGGAATTCATCATGCTGCGCGGCAATCGGAAGGCGGGTTTGTTCCACAGATCATCGAGAAGGATTCGTGGCAGATAGAGTGGATTCTCGACACCTGCGAACCGCTCGTCCCACACCAGGCTCGATGGGTGACCGGCAAAGCTGTCCGGCGTCACATGATAGACGGGTGACGACGAACGCCAGTCGCCCTGATTGTCTCCACACCAAATGTCGCCTTTCGGTGAACGCTCGATACCGTTGTGCATGCGGTAGCCGGAAGACACCGGTATCAACTCTTTGCCAGGCTGCCAGTGCAGCACCCAGCCGCGCCATTCGACCGATGAGTAGTTTCGGCCCAGGCGTCCGCCATCGAGAAACCGGCCGCGAGGTGTAGTGAAAGTCGGCCCGTTATGAGATGCGGTTCCCGGAGCGAGGTAAAGCCCACCGTTTCCATCGGGGCAAATATCCATGGTCTCGTGGTAGTTTCCGCTCAGCCCGAAATCGGTGGACAGGGCGTTGTAGGTATCGGCGATGCCATCGTTGTCGGTATCGATCACCTCGGTCAGCTCCGCCATTTGGCTGATAATGATGTGCCCGGGTTTCACGATGTGGATCCCACAGGGATTGTGAAAACCGCTGGCGAAATGTTTCCATTTGAACTCGGCTGGATCGGCTTGTGGAGTCGCGGTCAGAATATCCCCCCTGCGGATCGCCAGATACAAAACTCCCTTTGTATCGAAATCGATCGCACCGACTTCAACGGGCATGTCTTTTGGGAAATCAATCGTGTCGACGGTGTAGCTTTCCTCTGCTGCTGCGTTGGGTGAAACAGCGCACAGAAGCAGGGAAAAAATCAGAGCATACCCTGTTTGGTCCATGAGTGTACAGGGTTGAGTCAAGACTTTGGGTGCTCCGGGCTTTTGTCGAAGCAGTGACGAAATGTATCCTTTAGTAACCTTCATCTTTTTCGTTTACTTGAGGGTTTGAATGTACAGAACCAGAGATTCGATCTGCTTGTCATTGAGCGGGTAGGCGGGCATCATCCCTGCCGGAAATCCTTTGATGTGTTTCGCATTCGGATTTTTGATCGATTCCGCAAGATAGTCAGCGTCGGCTTTGACTTTGGTCCCATCGAGCAACTCTCGCATTGCTCCGCTTAAGCCCTGAAAACTTGGGCCGTGATTCCGGCTGCCGTCGGTCGTGTGGCAAGCGGAGCAACCGAAACTGGTATAGAGCTTTTTGCCTGCCTCAGCATTCGCGGTATCGATGGTGATGACTTCCTTTTTGTAACCGGTGAAGGAGCCGCTGGCATTGGGGCGAACCAAAACCTTCAGAGCGCCAGCGTCCTTTGATGCGATTTCGAAAGCGGTATTCGCAGCCTGGAAATCGAGTTTCAATGGATCGGGGCCGGGGCTCCGGAATATCAATCGCAGAGTCTGGGCACTGTCTCCCGCCTCGATTTCCGTCTCAATGGGGTGTCCGTCGGCGAGATAGGTAAAGACGGGCAATCCATCGACGCGACGGTGGCCTTTGTATTGGATATTCTGCACCGGCTTGCCGTTGATCATCAGGGGATGAGCCCCCTTAGCCTGGTAAAACAGATTGCCAATCAAGCGCGGCACATAGTCATTTTTCTTTCGTGAGCCTTGCTCCGGGCTGCCCCAGTAGGACTCCATATCGAGAAAGCCGTTGTTCCAGGCATAGAGCAGTCGGCATTCCGTGGTATCCCAAACGTAGGACAGCTTTTTGCCGATATTCACCGCGATCCCTGCAGGTATACCGGCGATCGGTTGATCCTCGGAACTGGAGGACAGCAGACCGGTTTTGGCGGAATAACGCGGCGTCTTCTTCCCGGTTCCGTGGTTGGAAAGCACCACCGTATCGAGATCCAGACTGGGCAAATAGGTGCGCACCACCAAAGGTTTTTCCTCTGAGCCGAGCGGCTGATTGTCGAACGTCAGATAACTCGCCACTTCATCCGCCAGACTTGATGCCGCGATGACGAAACTGAGAGTTGTGCCAAGAATCATCCTGTTCATGTTTCTAGGATAACGGCCCAATACAACTGCGCGCAATGGCTGTTATGCGAAAGTTTATGCAATTTTCCGCAATTCTTCCTGATATTTTCTGGCGCTGTAATCCAACTCCCGAAGAAACGCTGTATTGAGTTGGCGTGTGCCACTGAATCCACACTGGCTGGCGACCACGCCAAGTCCGGTAGCCGGGTTTTCTTCAAATAGCTCCCGGGCAGCCTCGACGCGGGTTCGGCTCAGAAATTCGGCGGGGGAACTGTTTAGTTCATTGCGGAAGGCTTCCTCGAGCCAGCGACGTGATTTGTCGGTAGCGGCGGCGATTTGGTCAATGGACAGAGCGTTGTGGTATTGCGTCCTGATATACTGAATCGCCGCCTTCAGGGAAGGGTGCTCAACAGCCAGGGTCCGACTTGAGTCTCGCTCCGTGACCTCTTCGGGAACGATGACAATTTCACTGGCCGTAGCATTGCCCCGGATCAATCGGTGCAGCATTTCAGCGGCCTGCTCACCGACCTCGTGACCATTGCGGCGAATACTGGAAAGCGAGGGCAAACAGGTTTCGCAGGTGATGGTATCATCATTCACGCCAAGCACCGCCACATCTGCAGGCACGCGCAGGCCGACTCGTTCACAGGCCCGAATCACCATAGTCGCGCGGGGATCGTGCGCCGCCATGACCGCAAATGGCGGCTGAATCGAAAGCAGCCAATCCTCCAATTCTTCCTGGCCATGGTCCCAGCTGGCGATGCCGTCAATCGAACTCGGACTGCGCAAGGTCTCCACCTGGAAACCGAGTCGATCAATCGCGTCGCAGAACCCGGTTTCGATTTCCAGAGAATACCAGACTTCCTCTACTCCATAGTAACCGAAACGTCGGAAGCCCCGTTCCCGTAAAAACGCCGCACCCTTGGCGCCGATTTCGCGATAGTCATTCCGCACCCGGGAAAAACAGGTCTGCGGCAGCGCGCCGGAAATGTTGACCACTGGGCAATTCAGATCGGCCAATACCTTTTCCTCCTCCCGGGTATTGCATTGCGCGATGACTCCGTCGCCCTGCCAACCTTTCAGAGACAGCGGTGGCAAATCGTGGGTTTCCGGGCTGATCAAAAAGTGCCAATTGGTTTCGCGGCCTGCGTAATCCCGAATCCCCTGAACCACCCGCCCGAGATGCGGAACGCCCACCCGAATCGCCAGAGCAATCTCATGTCGCCGATGTTCTGTTGTTTGAAGAGCCACTTCCTGCGCAATATTGCATATTTTCTCCGCGTATGGGAAGGATTACATCTGGCGGGAGAGTCGACAAGAGTGGCTATTTCTAATTGAGTTACGGGGCAGCGCGTTTGCCCCCAATCACACTCCTTCTCTGGCCTAAGATAAGTGTGGAAAAACCGTGAAAATCTGACTGGTTGCTGAACACGCATTTTGATCACTGATGCATAACGAACATCTTTTCTACAACGCGTTCATCTTTCTCTGCGCCGCTGTAGTCGCCGTTCCATTGGCGAAAAAATTCGGTCTCAGTTCAGTCTTAGGTTATCTCGTCGCAGGGATCGTGATCGGACCATTCGGCTTCGGCTTGGTCGGTAAAGAAGGTGAGGATGTGATGCATTTTGCGGAATTCGGTGTCGTCATGATGCTGTTTCTCGTTGGGCTGGAGCTAGCCCCGCGCCTGCTCTGGAAATTGCGCGGCCCCATTATCGGTCTAGGTGGTTTACAGGTAATCCTGACGACTGCTCTCATCACAGTCGCCGTGTTTTTCCTGTTTGAATTTTCATGGCAAATCAGTCTCGCGATCGGTCTGACACTGGCGCTTTCATCGACCGCAATTGTTTTGCAGAGTCTGAACGAAAAAGGACTCATGAAAAGTGAAGGCGGGCAAAGTTCGTTCGCGGTTTTACTCTTTCAAGATATTGCGGTGATTCCGATTCTGGCGGCATTTCCACTACTCGCGACACTGTCTTCCACCGGCGGAGAAAAACAGCATGGTCATGGCGAGGGCTCAGCTTTTCAGCAATGGGTCGATCATCTGCCGGCGATTGGGCGTAGCTTATTGGTGCTGGCTGCGATTGTGGCGATCATCCTCATTGGTCGTTTTGTATTGCGGCATCTCTTGCGGGCAATTGCGAAAACAGGACTTCGCGAAACCTTCACCATGTTCTCGCTTCTTCTTGTCATCGGGATTGCCCTGTTGATGAATTCGCTTGGCGTAAGCCCGGCACTGGGTGCGTTTGTGGCAGGCGTGGTTCTTGCTACGAGTGAATATCGCCACGAGCTCGAGTCGGATATCGAACCGTTTAAGGGTATTTTGCTAAGCGTGTTTTTTATCGCGGTAGGTGCAGGAATCGATTTCAGTTTAATTGGTGCAAACCCCCTTCTCATCGCGGGATTGGTGATTGGTTTGATAGTCGTAAAGCTAGGTGTTCTTCTGCTTTTAGGATGGGTTTTCAAACTGTCGATTGATCAGCGATTCCTCTTCGCTTTTGGACTTTGTCAGGCGGGTGAATTCGGATTTGTCCTGGTCGGGTTTGGTTCAGCAAACGGAGTATTCGGGCCGGAAACCGGACAGTTCATGATTGCCGTCATAGCTTTGACGATGGCCCTGACTCCGCTGGTGATGCTCTTTGAAGAAAAGATACTTCGTCCGAGATTCGGTTGCAGAGAGGATACCATAAGGGATCGGGAAGCCGACACGATTGACGAGGAAAACCAGGTAATTCTCGCGGGCTTCGGGCGATTCGGAAACTATGTGGGGCGCTTTTTGCGTTCGCAAAGAATCGGCGTGACCGTGATCGAACACGATTCCGATCACGTAGAGTTTCTGCGTAAAATTGGTATCAAAGCCTACTATGGAGACGCGAGTCGTCGGGATCTTCTGGAGTCTGCCGGGGCAGCGGAAGCCAAGCTCTTGATTATCACCTTTCGGGAACCGGGAACGACAATGAAGTTAGTCGAAACGGCTCGAAGACACTTCCCGAATCTCACGATTCTCGCCCGGGCGCATGATCGGGCGCATTGGTATGATTTGATTTGCAATGATGTCTGGTCCATTCACGAACAGGGTCACAGCGCGGTATTTCTAGCGCGACATGCGCTTGTCGAGCTGGGAATAGATCGAGAGCCCGCGGCAAATGCATCTCACAAATTCCTGGAGCATGATTTCGAAAACGCGACACACCTGGCAAAGGTCAGTCAAGAAAACGACGAAGATAAATACCTTTCCCACGTGAAACAAAGCGTTCAGAAATTGGAGCAATTGTTCGAAGAGGAACAACTACACGATCCTGATCGAGATGGCGATTCTGCGGGCTAGCCCTTGCGCGTGAGGTCTGAACTTTTCTGGATACGTAACACGAGAAAGCGGACTCAATGAGAACGCGTTGATTTTGGCGAGCTTGCGTTTTATCCCAAATCCCCGTAACTTGATCTCCGATGAAGATCTCTGAAAAAGCTGATCGCAAAGCCCGTGATGTTGCCAAAGCAGCCTCACGCAAGGCTGATGCAGATCGATTGGCAAGCGGAGAAGATCCAGAGGTGCTTCAGCGAGAGAATTCCATTTTCCCGAAAGACTTTTTCAAGAAGGGGCGAATTCGGAATCGAGCGCAATCAGTGGGCCGGTAAATGGCTGAGGAATTCGCAGTTTCAGAATTTGTTCCTTTGCTGCAGGAACTTGATGCAGCCAATTGCGCCTATTTTCTGGAAGGCGGACAGGCGGTCAACTTTTGGGCCGAATATTTCACCAACAAGTATTCAACAGAGGAGCATTTGCTATCGGGGCATCTTCCTTTTACCTCAAAAGATTGCGACATCTGGGTTGACACTCAGGTGGTTCGCTGCCTGGAGTCGAGGGATGATGGCACTCTGGTAAAAGGGAAATCTCCTGCTGACGGGCAACTGGGAATTTTCATGACAAATTCCCTACCGGTTTTGGTCATTGATCTGATGATCGGTGTTTATGGAATTCGGCCTGACCGACTGCCGAAAATCAAGGAGAGAGCGTCGGACTTTGAAGGCGTTCATGTGATGGATCCTTTGTATCTGTTTCAGAGCAAATGCCACTGCCTTCTGAGCCTAGATCAATCCAGTAGACAAGACAAAAAGCATGTCTTGATGCTTTGCATCATTCTACGTGAACACTTTCTCGAAATCATGGAAGATGCAATCTCCGGCGAAATCAAAGAGCGGCAGGTCGTGAAAGAAATGAAGTTGTTGCTGAAAATCTGTTCAACCGAAAAGGTTAGAAGAGTGCTTCAGAAGCTCGAGACCAAACCCGTTGATCTTCTCCCGTTGCCGGAATTCGTTTCCTGCGAATTGGAAGTCGTGAAACAGTTCTCAAGCCAAATTGCCGAGTCCTAAATTATCATTTTGAACTGACTTTGCTTCGACCTGCCGGACTTTTTTCAGAGCTCATCAGACTTGTGCCCATCTGTGTTAAATAACTCAAACACGAATCCGCTTCGCTCCGGTCGCGCCAATCTCCGGTCTACTCCTTCTC
>JAHDCN010000468.1 GCA_020629815.1 Verrucomicrobiota bacterium | reverse complement strand
CATGTGTGTGCGCCGACCCGGGCGGGGCTCATGACCGGTCGCTATCAGCAACGATTTGGAATCTACACTGCCGGGGAGGGCGGTTCAGGCGTGCCGCTGGATGAAGTGTTCATTCCTCAGCGTCTCAAGCCGGCGGGCTATGTCTCCGGTGCCTTGGGGAAATGGCATCTCGGGCTCACGGAAGAATACCATGCCATGAACCGGGGTTTCGATGAGTTTTATGGTTTCATGGGCCGGGGTGCCCATCCCTACTTTGACCACTCCGACATGGATCATCCGATCTATCGCGGCCTCAAACCGATCAAAGAAGAAGGCTATCTGACCACTCGCATCACCGAGGAAGCCGTCGATTTTATCAGCCGTCACAAGGAGGATCCGTTCTTTCTCTATGTCGCCTACAACGCTGTGCATTCACCACCGGAGGCTCCCGAAGAAGACATCAAATCCGTTACCGGCGACGAAACGCGTGACACCCTGATGGCGATGATCAAGCACCTCGACATGGGCGTCGGGGAGATTGTGAACTCGCTGAAGGAGCACGACATTTTCGACAATACTCTTCTGATCTTTCTCACCGACAACGGCGGCTCCAGTGCCATGAGCGCCAACAATGCCCCGCTGCGCGGCTTCAAGCAGATGGACTACGAAGGCGGAGTGCATGTGCCGTTCATCGTGTCGTGGCCAGATCAATTCGAGGGCGGGAAAAAATGCGACGTTCCTATGTGGTCAGTCGATCTGTTCGCCACCGCTCTTGACGCCGCTGGACTGCCGATGCCGAAGGACAAACCGTTGGACGGCAAGAGCATCCTACCCGCGCTCAAAGGGGAAACCGATAAACTCCACGATGAATTATACTGGAGCTCGGCGGGTGAGAAAGGGAAGTGGGCCGTCCGTTCCGGGAATTGGAAACTGGTCGCAGAGAAAGATCGAATTGAACTCTTTGATCTGGAAAAAGATCTCAGCGAAACGACTGGCCTAGCGGCCAAGCACCCGAAAGTAGTTTCTGAGCTCACTGACAAATACAACGTATGGCTCGACGAAATGGCGGAGCCTGTGAGCGGACAGGCGAAGCGCTGGAAGGCTGGGGGCGAAGCGCCGCCTAAGAAAAAAATGTCGAAAGAAGAAAAGAAGGCGGCGCGTGAAGCAAAGAAGAAGAAACACCAAGCCTCTCAACCATCCAAATGATCGGCAGAGGAATAGGGGCAAAGGGATTTTTATCGCATTCCTCTGCCCTCATTTCTGTCCTCAACCTCAACGCTTTCACACACATACGGCCACTGAAATATATCACCATGAAACCCTTTCTTTTCTTTTCGATCTTCTGTTTATCCGCATTGCTTGCCACAGCTGTAGAACGTCCCAATATCATTATGTTCCTGATCGATGATCAGAACCCGGAGAGCATCGCTGCCTTCGGTGGCGATACCTACACGCCGAATCTCGACCGCATGGCCGCGGAAGGAATGAAGTTCACTCGCGCCTACGTCAGCAGCTCGGTTTGCACCCCTTCGCGATATAGTTTCCTGACCGGACGGTATGCGGGTAATTCATATAGTAAAAAATACATTGATGAAGTCGGCGGCAAAGAGAACCAAGGGCTTCCTGCTTTCAATGTCGCGCTGGAGCGGGACAACATGAACGTCGGAAACGTTCTTCGGGAAGCTGGTTACACGACCGGGTTCGTGGGGAAATTCCATCTCAAATCCCCGTTGGACTTCCCGGAGTTTTACAAAGGCAAAGACGGATGGATCGACATTCCTAAAGACGCGACTCCCGGGCCGGAGACCTCTGGCATATTCAAACACAACGAACGCCTCATGCGTCGCTATCTCGAAGCGCTGGGCTTTTCCTGGGCGAAGAATATTTACGGTGAAAACATGCATCCGCCCTATTCTGAGCACAACGCCGAGTGGACGACGGTGGCGGCACTGGAGTTCATCGAAGAGAACAAAGACGGTCCCTTTTATCTGCATCTTTGTAGCACCCTGCTGCACGGACCGGACAAGTCCTGGCGCAACTCCATGGATCAACCACTCATCACTGGAGAGGGAGAAGTGGAAAGTCTGCCCGAGGTCATGACGCCACGCAAAGAGCTGCTCAAGATTATCGAAGAAAAAGGCTTCGATCCTGACAGCCGTGTCGCCGGTGAAGCATGGATCGACGATTCGCTTGGGGCGGTGATGCGAAAGCTTGAGGAACTTGGAATCGATGATAACACGCTGGTGATCTTTGCGCCCGATCACGGTCGCGATGGCAAAGCCTCCGTGTTTTCCCATGGCGCGGCTCAAGTGCCGATGGTTGCTCGTTGGCCAAAAGGTATCCCTGCAGGGCAGGTGTGTGAAGAACTCGTGCAGAATGTCGATCTCGTGCCCACGTTTTTCGAGCTGGGCAAGGCGGAGAAACCGGAATCCTACCGGATCGACGGACAGAGTCTCAC
>JAHDCN010000467.1 GCA_020629815.1 Verrucomicrobiota bacterium | reverse complement strand
CGGGACCAGGGACGTCGTACATCACGTGGTTACCTCCCGGATTTTTCGAAGAAAATAGACTACTCTCTTTTTGCTCATGAATGCTCCCCATATCGCTACCAACCGCGCTTTGAGTCGTCGGCATTTTCTCCGTGGAACCGGAGCTGCCTTGCTGTCGCTACCGTCACTCGATGCGATGATGCCGGCGTTCAGCCGCGCAGCGGAAACAGATTCGCCGAAGCGGTTCGTCGCCATGTGCGCGACGCTTGGGTTCCACGCGCCTTTCTTGGTGCCGGAAAAATCCGGAGCGGATTATGAACTGACACCGTATTTGCAAAAACTGAAGGATCATCGGGATGACTTCTCAGTGATCTCGGGGCTGAACCACATCGAGCAAAACGGCAACAATGGCCACGCGTCAGAAATGACTTGGCTCACGTCGGCCCGCCGCCCGGGCCTTGCTGGTTTCAAAAATACCATTTCGCTCGACCAGGTGATTGCCAATGAGATTGGCATCGAAACACGCTTTCCCTATCTGTCGCTTGCGACTGGAGGCGGTTCGCTTTCCTGGACTGCAGGCGGGGTGGAGATTCCGTCGGAGCAGTCGCCATCGCGCCTGTTCAAGAGTCTGTTTGTCGATGGCACTGAGCAGCAGGTGGCCGAAGAGATGCGTGAGATCAAGCGTGGTCGTTCCATTCTCGATACCGTGATGGGGGAAGCGAAAAAGCTGGAGAACAATCTTGGCAATCGGGATCGGGAAAAGCTCGATGAATATCTGACCTCGGTCCGCGATCTGGAATTTCGCCTGCAGCAGACCGAAGGCTGGGCGCAAAAGCCAAAGCCGAAAGTGAACGCTACTGAGCCGAAGGACATTGAGGATCGTCACGACGCGATTGGCAAGCAGCGGATGATGAACGACATGATCGTCTTGGCACTGCAAACCGACTCGACTCGCACGGTAACTTTCCGTTTGAGTGGGATGAATGCCGTGCCAACCATCGATGGCGTTTCCAACGACTGGCATAACCTGTCTCATCACGGCAAAGACCCGGAGAAAATTGATGAGCTGCGAATTATTGAGGAAGCCAAATTTACAGTGCTGAACGAATTCCTGACCAAGCTCAAAGGGGTGCAGGAAAACGGCCAGTCCCTGCTCGACCATACGGCCGTTCTCTATGGCTCCAACCTGGGCAACGCCAGCAGTCACAGCTGGCGCAATGTGCCGATCATCGTTGCTGGTGGAGGTTATCAACACGGTCAGCACATTGCCTTCGATCCGGACGCCGATGACAAGCCGCCGCTGGCGAATCTGTTTGTTGAACTGGCGCAACGCATGGGGGTAAAGACTGACTCCTTCGGAACCAGTTCCGCTTCCGGGATTACCGGCTTTTCGGCGTAGGTTCCAAGGTAAACCGCTCTCCATCCCAGGTGAGCGTTCCCATTTTCCGCCCGAACGAGTATGCCTTCTGTGGCTGTCCATCGTCGCTGAAGATTTGGGCGTAGGTTTTCAGTTGGATCACCGGCGTGTCCCGAATTGGTCTCATATGCAGGGTCAGATCGACGTCTTCGTTGAAAAATTCTTCGGTCACGTTTTGCCAGCGGTTGTTGTTTTGAATCAGCACGAAGCTTTGGTTTTTCTCCGGGCGGGAACCGTTGGCGAATGGCTTGGCCATATGCACGAAGATCAATGGAGCCTTTCCTTTGCGGGAGAACTGCTTCACCCACAGCATGGACGTTGCACCGTAGCTTTCGCCGTCGGAAAACCAGTGCAGGAATTTCGAAGTAAGGTAGAGCCGGTCGGTTGGATTTTTTTCCAATGACGCCAACCAGGCTTTGCGTTTTTCCAGAGGAACGTCGGCGCAATACTTGGGCGGTAAGTGGAGCAAAACCTCTCGAAAGTTCGAGACGGAATCCTGTTCTGCCCGGGACAGCGAAGTAAGAAAAATGATAACCAAAGAAAAAAGAGAATGGCAGTGCATAGGGGGATTTACGCGAGGATGATGGGCTCTCTTTCAGAATTCTGAGAAATCATTTGATTGTAATTACTGTAAATATTATATTCACGCTCTAAATGGACCTGCTAGCTCAATCCTAGAGCACCGGATTCTTTCTCCGGAAGATCCTGGTCAGTCCAGGGCGGTCCACCATTTTTCTGTTTTCGGTTATTCTGTTCCATAGCAACTCAGCTAATGAGTCGTCAGTTCCCGACGAGCCAAGCCGAAAATCTTCCTACGGGGATTGAAATCCCCGCCTAAAATGAGCAGTCGCTTCGCGACAAAGATCTATTGGCTGCGGAGAAAAAGCTCACTCGTTGGTATCTTGTTGCGTTGCAGTGTCTGGCAGCATCAATTCAAGGTGCCATTTAGATTGGTGTCTCTTCGCAAGAAGAGGAAAGTTACCGGTTCGCCGGTGAACAACACCATTCTCGGTCTTCATTACGGGTTCGTAAACGGTGCCAT
>JAHDCN010000037.1:14192-15407 GCA_020629815.1 Verrucomicrobiota bacterium | reverse complement strand
GTGCACGGCCACGTGATAAAAGATATTTTAGCGTAGCGAACTATCGTAGCCGAGGATCGGTCCACGCCCTCTTACCAAAAGGCAAATCTCCCGGCGTAGCGGATCGAACAGACAAATCTGATCCACTCCGAGCTGGAACAACAGGATATCACCGGGAAGCTGCACGGCATCCCGGACCTGAAACAGCGCAAACGGGATATCAGTAGAAAATGAGAAACTTTCTCCTGTCGCGCGGTTCCTGCATGTGAGGCCCTCGTCGCCCCAATATCCTGCGTAAAACTCCCAATCACTATCGATGCTGCCCAACTTCGGCACAGCACCGAAGGTATGAAACGATCCGCGCACACTTCTCTCGATCCCTGCCGCCACTCGCGAGTCGATGGTAGAAAGGGGAGCAAAATTCTCACGGATCAATTGCTCCGTTTCCCCCCGGGGAATCTCTTTATCCAGCCACACCCACATGTCGAAAGTGTTGCCGTCATTCTTTCGGGCAAATAGCCGGTCGTTCCAGTGATGCAACACACCTTTGGATATCACTTTCTCCCCTGCCCTGCTCCACTCGACCACCGCATCGCCTTTTTGATTCAGATAGTAGAGAGAATATCCCGGAGGAAGTTCCCAGTTTTCAGGTGAGGTAACTTTCACCCGGGTCAGGAATGTGACCGAGGAATCAAACATCCAGAAACCTATGAAAAAATAGCCGGATATGATCAGCTGCGAAAACAACGCCAGCTTCAGTGCCAAAGTTGTTTTTCGAAACGTGACTAAGAATCCGAGAAACGTGATCAGCAGGGATCCGAGAACAGCGATCCCGCCCAGAACGTGAGTCCAGAACAGAGCATTCTCAATCGTCGTATCCAGTCGATAGCCCAGAAAGCGATCAAGGAAACGAACTCCGAGCCAAACGGAAATCACCGAAGTGAGCAACAAAACAGAGACCACACGACGACTCGATACGCTAAAAAATTTCGAAACGATCGATCCGACCAGAATCGAAAGTAGTAGTACCTGCGCCCCCAGATATAGGTATGATGGCGAAACGATCGGAGCCACCGCCATGGCGAATACTCCGGAACCGATCATACCCTGTTAACCCTGCGACCTAACCCTGTTAGGTGATGGACCATACCCTGTTACCTTTTGGACCTAACCCTGTTTGGGAAAGTTTGCGGTAGGAATAACCGGCGCGGAGGCTTGAGGTGTTGGGACTTCGAT
>JAHDCN010000037.1:9195-14092 GCA_020629815.1 Verrucomicrobiota bacterium | reverse complement strand
CGCTTTGAGGTGAGCAGGCTGGTTGTGTCTGCATGCTGCGGACCGCTTGGCATAAACCAGAGATTGTGATGGATCGATTTCACCACAGTTTCTTCCAGGCGCATTTCGCCGCTGAGGTAATCCGAAAGGCCCGGATGATTCGCAGCGTGAAGAGCCTTATGCAATACGGGTTTTCTGGTATCGGCATCGATCAAGAGAACTGACTTTCCGGAATCAGCAAAAACGGACGCCAGATTCAATGAACAGACAGCTGCCCCTTCTCCCCGCTGAGGTGCGACGACGCAAACCATCCGCGATTTGGTGAGTTTTCTCATTCGGTCCAAGCGAATGCAGAGGTCCCGATAGGGTGCACCGAGACTACCGTGAGGCCGTTGTTCGTGGATCAATACGCGCGCATTTTGCGGAACGATCGTTACCGGGCCAGTTTGGAATTTTTTCTCCAACCGGGAAATATCGGACTCCGAGCGGGTCAGACGCTTGAGTAGGAACACGGTCAAACCTCCGGCCAGACTGCCGACTATCAGAAGACTGGGTATCAAGATGGCAAAGTTTGGAAATACCGGCCGCAGAGAGACATCGGCTTTTTCCATAATACGGGCGGACTCGATACCGGTCATGCTGCGCAGCCTCGCATCTTCCAGTCTGCCAACCACCTCAGAAAGCACCAGACTGTTGGCGGCTTCCATACCAGGCGATTGCACAGATTCGATGGTTGATTCGATCTTCTCTCTAGCCTGACGGTTTGCGTTCTCCACATATCGAGTCGCGAGAAGATTGGCAAGATGAGCAGACTGTTCCCCATCCCGGGATGATACCCGAATATCGATCAGTCTGGTTCCGGGCCTTACGGTCGCGAATGTCACTTTCGACAATTGATCGACTGCCTCACGCCGTGTGCCGGTTCTCCATTTACCGACCAAACCTTCGGAATCGACCACCTGATAGAGAACATCCCGGCTCGATACCGAGGCTGCTTCGGTATTCAAATAAGCAAGATCACTAACCAGACCTGTGCCGCCAAATGCTTCACGACCAACACTCCACACGGGTTTCCAATCAGACGCCGGATGAGCGGTCACAGTCGCACGACTACGATGGATCTCGGGCACCAACATCGCAACGACCAGGCCGGGAATCACTACCGCCGAAAGAACAGCAAAGAACCAACGGTTCTCCCCCTCAATAAAGAAGGAATACCACCGTTTCTTCTGATAGTTGGAATTCTTTTCGGAATCCATAATTATTAAACTAGAAAGATATTTAAGAAATACAAACTAATTCTCTTCAATTTACATTTTACTAGAATGCTTGCCCCTTCTCTTGAACGGCCACAAACTATCGGGGATGGATACGGGAAACCCTAACAGCTCGATATTGATCGTGGATGATGAGCCGTCCATTGCGGAAACGGTAGAATACGCCCTGAGCTCAGAGGGGTTTACCGTTCAGGTCACCGGAACTGCGGAGGCTGCACTGGATGTTTTTGCCAATGAGCGAATCGATTTTCTGGTTTTGGATGTCGGACTGCCTGATCGAAGCGGATTTGAAGTTTGCCGGGAGATTCGGAAAACCTCCAACGTGCCGATTTTATTTCTCACTGCACGGGAAAGCGAAATCGACCGGGTCGTCGGATTGGAAATGGGCGGGGATGACTATGTGGTAAAACCGTTTTCACCTCGCGAGCTTGCCGCGCGTGTGAAGGCGATTCTGCGCAGATCCAGCGGGGTTGCCAGCAGCAACAATCAGGAGTCTCCCGATACGCTGACCTATGGCGGTCTCAGTCTCGACACGGAAAAATTTCTCGCCACTCTGGACGGCACCAATCTCGGTCTATCCCGCTATGAGTTCGGGCTGCTCCGGGCCTTTATGCAGCATCCCGGTCGGGTGTATTCCCGGGATCAGTTGATGGAATTGGTTTGGGACGAGCCGGACACCGCTTTGGACCGGACGGTAGATGCTCACATCAAAACTCTGCGGGCCAAGATTCGAGCCGTGTCGGCAGATTTTGACCCGATCGTAACGCATCGTGGTATCGGCTACAGTCTGTTGGAAGTCGCGCCATGAAGATCACGCTGGCGATTCTTGGAGGCTTTTTCCTGATCTCGGGATGCGCTCTCTTCTTGCTTTTGAAGCAAACGAATCGGGATGTTGCCCGCCAATATTCTCAGGCATCTGAAGAACCGCTCGTAGATTTCGCTCACCTGTTTGCCTCTCTGATTGAGCGGGACATCATAGACGGCAAGATCGATGCCTCACGATTTCGTGATAGTTTTCATGAGGCATACGAAAGAGAGTTTGTAGCGAGAATCTATCAGTTGGAAAAAACTGAGATCCAGACCCACATCTACGTCGCCGACGAGAATGGTATCGTTTTGTTTGATTCTGATGGTGGCAAACGCGAGGGCCAGGACTACTCGGAATACAATGATGTGTTTCTCGCCCATCAGGGAAAATACGGTGTGCGGGCTTCCCGGACCAACATTGATGATTCGCAGACGACAGTGTTTTTCATCGCTGCTCCGATTCGCGATGAAACGGGAAAGCTGGCAGGTACAATTACGGTTTCCCGCCCCGAGACTGCAATGGCTCCGTTTCGGGAGGAGGCACGACTGCTTCTGGTCAAGCGGGGTGCGATTGCCGCTTTGATCGCCGGTATTCTCTGCGCAGCCTGGCTTTATTGGTTGCTGAATCCGATCGCGAAACTTACCAACCATGCTAGAAACATCGCTGCAGGTACTTCCGCTTATCTGCCGGAGACCGGTCGAGCGGAGTTGCGAAAGCTCAGTCATGCCCTCGAAGACATGCGCAGTGAGCTGGAGGGAAAGCACTATGTGGAAAACTATGTACAGGCGCTGACACACGAACTGAAGAGCCCACTGGCGGCCATACGGGGCGCAGCGGAATTGGTTCATGATGATCGCAATATGCCGGAGGAAAAGCAGCAGCGTTTCCTTTCCAACATTTTATCAGAAACCAAACGCAGCGAGGACATGGTGCGCCGCCTCGTGCAACTGTCGGCATTGGAAAGCCAACAGAAACTGGCCAGCACAGAAACCATTTCCCTTCCCGAACTCATCTCTGCTGAGGTCGATGATTTGAAAGCGGCATTGGAAGCCAGGAGTCTCAAGATTCGCAACGGGCAGTTCGATGATCTTCAAATTGAAGGTGATCCTCTGATGCTTCGCCTGGCATTTCGCAATGGAATGCACAATGCAATTGATTTCAGCCCTCAGGGCGGCAGCATATCGGTCCGCTGCTATCAGGAAGAAGATCGTGCTGTCATTTCAATTCAAGATGAGGGCCCCGGCATTCCGGACTATGCGATCGATAAAGTTTTTGAACGGTTTTACTCGCTAAAAAGCGAAGCCACTGGCCGCAAAGGTTCCGGCATTGGCCTCTGTTTTGTCAGGGAGACAATGGAGCTACATGGCGGCAAGGCAGAAATTGTTTGTGAGTCCGGCACGGAGTTGAAAATGATCTTTCCAGAAAATTTGATCAATCATGGGTAGGCCTCACGTAGTTGTTCTCACTGGGGCAGGTATCAGCGCAGAGAGCGGAATTTCCACTTTTCGAGATGTCGATGGCCTTTGGCAGGGACACGATGTCACAAAGGTTGCATCGCCTGAAGGTTGGGCCAGCGACCGTTCACTGGTTCTCGAGTTTTATAATCAACGAAGAAAGCAGGCACTCGCTGCAAAACCCAATGCCGGTCATCAGGCACTGGCTGAATTGGAAAGTGAATTTGAAGTGAGCATTGTTACCCAGAATGTCGACTCACTCCATGAGCAGGCGGGTTCCACCCGGGTTTTGCATCTGCATGGAGAGCTTCACAAATCACGGAGTACCGCCGATCCATCTCTGGTTTATGATATTGAGGGTTGGGAATTGGCAGAGGGTGACCTTTGCGAAAAAGGGAGCCAGCTCCGGCCTCACATTGTTTGGTTTGGCGAAGAGGTTCCGGCGATGGAAGAGGCCGCTGCCATCGCAGCTTCCGCAGACTATTTTTTCGTCGTGGGAACTTCACTGGTGGTGTATCCCGCTGCGGGTTTGGTTCATGCGATTCCCCCCGATACTGTGATTTTCGCAGTAGATCCGAATCTCCCCGAAATCAATTCCTCGGTGCCGGTGCATGCCTACGAGGAGCCGGCAAGCAGCGGCGTTCCCCGGGCTATTCGCACTTTGCAGGAAATCGAAGCAAATCGACGCTCTACTTAAAAAGGTCGTCGACGTCCTGCTCAGACATGTCCTTTTCTGCGGGAGCAGGAGCAGCTGCAGGTTCCGGCGCGGGCTCAGCTGGTGATTCCGCAGAAGCCTCTGTCTCCTCCATGGCCGGGGCTGCTTCCGGAGCTTCCGCAGGTGGAGCTGCAGCAGGGTCCGGGGTCATGGCATCAAAAGTCTGACGATCAGAAGCAATACGGAACCCGGTCCAGAAATTGCGATCATCTGCAGAAGCTGCAGCCCGCCGGGTAGTAACCTCAAATCCCTCACGCGTGTTAAAAGCGGCACCACGCGTAATCGGCACTTTCTTATCAGGCGAATCAGGATCTGCATCCCAACTGCCTGTCCATTCACTGACATTTCCGGCCAGCCCACGAATTCCGTAGCGACTCTCGTCGGCAAGGATCGCATCAACCGGACTCCAGGCACTGAAACCATCAATTCCTCCAGCTTTGGTATCACCACTCTTCACTTGATCGATACCACTGTTAAATTTCGCATGATCCAGCTCCTCTCCCCAGGGGTAAGGATATCCTGCACGAGCCCGAGCAGCTTTCTCCCACTCCTGCTCAGTCGGAAGACGACCACCGCGCCAGGTTGCGTACGCATGAGCATCCCACCAATCGACTCCAACAACCGGGCAGTTCGGATCGATCTTTCCTCCATTGAAAGAGCGGCC